>VFJU01000218.1 GCA_009885905.1 Verrucomicrobiota bacterium | reverse complement strand
GCCTAACTTGTTTCCCACAAGCACTTATCCTCTTCAGTTCCTTGGTGAATACCACTGTCAAGGGCCCCGCTGCTGACCGCTTCTCCGATGCAAAGATCGCCAAGTTGCTCAATCCTGTTAGTCTCATCCACCGCAAACTTCCGCCCATGTTATTTTTACATGGCAAGTCCGATCGCATCACGCCGTTTGAAGAGGTTGAAAAATTTCGACGCAAGATGCGGTGGCATGGCAACACTTGCCTGTTAGTTGACTACGAGCGTGCGGACCACAGTTTTTTCAACTTCAATGTGAGCCATAAGAACTTCGACAGCACCATGGCTGCAGCCGATAATTTCCTCGTAGAACGGGGCCTGCTAGATCCGGAAGAAGAGCTTGAACTTTACTGATTCGCCTTATCGAATGCCGCATCGAATGCGAGTTGACTTGTCGGGAAATCCACCGAACGGACATACGCTGCGGCTTCTTCACCACCATGAACGCGATCCATGCGGATGTCCTCCCATTCGACCGATAGAGGGCCGTTGTAACCCACATCGTTGAGCGCTACGATGATGTCCTCGAACTCGATATCGCCGTGTCCCAGCGAGCGAAAGTCCCAGAAGCGCCGTGCATCGCCGAAATTCGTGTGTCCACCAAAAACCCCTACCGAGCCATCACCATGATTCCACCAAGCGTCTTTCATGTGGACATGATAAATTCTTTTTCCAAAATCACGGATAAATTTCACGTAGTCCACGCCTTGGTATCCGAGATGGGAGGGATCGTAGTTGAAGCCGAATCGTTTGTGATTTCCAACAGCCGCTAAAGCACGTTGTGCGGAGGCGATGTCGAAAGCGATCTCGGTGGGATGAACCTCAAGAGCGAAGTTTACATCGAGCTTCTCATAAGCATCCAGAATCGGCAGCCAGCGTTTCGCAAAGTCCTTAAATCCCTTTTCGTAGTATTCCTGCGATGTGGGTGGGAAAGCGTAAATCGAGTGCCAAATCGAAGATCCAGTGAATCCGTTGACCACCGCTGGGAACTCGTCCTTGCCATTGCGACCGGGCTTGGCATTAAAAAATGCGCGAGCGGCCTTCCCCGTGGTGATCATTTTTTTTGCAGCCCGCTTGCGAACTCCTTCTGGATCACCATCGCCCCAAACATCCGGCGCGAGAATAGCCTGATGTCGCTCATCAATGAGATCGCAAACGGCTTGTCCTACTAGGTGGTTAGAAACTGCGAAACAGGTCAATCCGTGGTCCGCGAGAAGCTCCCACTTTTCCTTCACATAGGATTTGCTAGACGCCGCGGCATCCACGTCGAAGTGATCCCCCCAACAAGCAAGTTCAAGCCCATCGTAGCCCATTTCATAAGCCAGAGGAGCAAGTTGTTCGAGCGGCAGGTCGGCCCATTGGCCGGTGAATAGTGTGACGGGGCGCGACATATTGGTGGTGGAGTTGGTGTGAAATAAAAATTGAGAAACACCCGAGTGGATGAGAACGACTGAAAGAAGCTGAGGCAAAGGCAGCCATACAATAAAGCAAATTCAGCAATCGATGGAAAATGAACCGCGATGAAATAGTTATGCATAATAGAACTTAGCCAAAAATGAATGCCAAAAGCTACGCCGTTTCATGAGTCATCCGTCAAATTCGCCAAGGCAATTGCCCCATCCGTGATGTAGTGTTTGGCGTGCTGGGTGATCAGAGAATCGCCAGCCTGATGGTGCGTCACCACGCCGATGACCCCTTGTTGAGATAGCTGGTCGACGATGAAATCGCGCTCAGCATTCGCATCGGCCGCGGTGGCGTGGGTGATTTGAAATGTTAACTTGGCGAGGGCGATGCCGGTGTCTTTGGTGCCGGCACCCACCCACATGGCACTCTCCCCGTCCGAGGGGCGGTCGCTGTTAGTCCAAAAGTCCGGGCTTTCAAAATTGGCTTCGTCATGTGCGAGGCTCATCGCCCAAAATCGGATATGATGTCTTTTACGCGGGCTGTCATCGATGGCTTTCTCAAAACCGATGTCTTGCCCACGACCTAACAAATAAAGCGTGCTGAATGGAGCACTCGGATAGGGTGAATTCAAGATGAAAGCCCTAATCATTTTCCATGAACTCAGCATTCCGAGTGGAGTGGCTTTTGTCCAACCTGCCTTGGTGAAGGCATCTTCCAATTGCTTCATCGTTCCGATGAGAGCCAAATTCACGGGGTCGCCAGTAAGCCCGTCAGAAGTGGTGGTGAAACATGGAACGTGCTGGCGGCGGATGATTTTCAATCCCATTCGAATCATGCGTGGCAGAATGACGTAAGCACCGATGCCGTAAGTCACGCTAACAGCAATGATCCAAGGCAGTTGGCTATCAGTCACTGCGAAAACCACAAAAACAATCAACCAAACACTGAAAACGCCTAGGCCAAAAATTACCAAGCGTTTTAAAAGTCGAATCAGAAATCGCACAAACGAAGACGAGCAAACTTAGAAAGAACTGTCCACCCTTCCCGCTGGTTCTTTTTCCTACTCGCCGTGTGGGTCATCTCGCTAAAAAAGAACCGGCGAAAGCCAAAGCGGGGGCTTTGATTTTCGCCGGGGTTTTTTAGGACCTGGTTGTTATGTTATGGCTTGGGGGGAATAAACGGTCGCTGTCTGCAAGTCCCGGGGGATGGTCTCGCTCGCGGCGACACATAAGCAATAACTCAAACGACACAGGAATGATATTCCGTGATCGCGTAGGATTTGGAAATGACCACAAACACCAAGATCTAACAGGCTTGTTTCAGCTCTTTTTTGAAAGACAAAAAACCCTGAGACTCACGGAGAATCTCAGGGCTGTAATCGAAATTACCTTCGGGTCATTGGTTATTGGGAAACGACCACGCGCATGAATTTCTTGGTGGC
>VFJU01000466.1 GCA_009885905.1 Verrucomicrobiota bacterium | reverse complement strand
TTTGGTTTCTAACGGGAGGAACCTCAGTTGAGAATATTGCCCATGCGGAGCGGTTTGGAATCTTTGTTGGGCTTTGGGCTCCGACATTTTTAATTCTATCCAACCGATTCGACCGCTACGCGGACCGTGCGAGCTGAGTCCAAACCCCGCGCCGGCGACTGGGACTCATCGCTTCGATTCAATTAACAGGAATAGGTTAGTTTTAGAGGTTCTTATTCAGATTCTTCGATAGGTGTATCTTCAATTTCAGAAGAGTTGCCGGAAGTGTCAGAGTCGTCGCCATCTGGAATGACAATGGAGATGTCTTGAAGTTTTTCGGTGCCCTTGAGGGTGAGGAGTTTTACACCTTGAGTGACGCGTCCGGTTTCGCGAATATCGCTGACTCGGAGGCGGATACTTTGACCGCTGGAGGTCATCAGCATCAATTCGTCAGCATCAGTCACGGTGACGGCGCCGATGAGCGGCCCTGATTTTTCGGTGACGTTCATGGCCTTCACGCCTTTGCCGCCGCGGAATGTTTTGCGATAGTCTTCGAATGCGGATCGCTTGCCGATACCATTTTCCGAAGCGATTAGCAGCGTGGCGCCGCTGGTTGCTACAGCGAGGGCGACAACAAAATCGTTTTCAGCGATACGGATCCCCCTGACGCCCATCGAAACTCGACCTTGCGAGCGGGCATCGTTTTCGTCGAAATGCACGCTCATGCCTTTATGAGTTAGAAGAAGGATATTGTCCGAGCCAGAGGTGAGTCTAACTCCGATGAGTTCGTTGTTTTCCTCAAGAACAATCGCGTTCAGACCAGCTTGGCGATAATTGCGGAAGTCATTGAGTAGCGTTTTTTTCACCTTGCCTGTGCGGGTGGCAAAGAAGACGAAGCCGGCCTCTTCGCGGAAGGTGATGTCGTTTCCATTTTCGTCGACCGTTCGTTCAAGGCGGAGAAGCGCGGCGATTTTTTCTTCGGGCTTCAGGTTGAGAACGTTTTGAATGCTGCGGCCCATTGCGGTGCGCGAACCTTCCGGGAGTTCGTAGACTCGCTCGACGTACATGCGTCCCGTGTTAGTGAAAAATAACAGATAGTCGTGCGCTTGGACGCTGAAGAGATGCTCGATGAAGTCGGCGGCTTCATCCTTTTTAGTATTACGCGTTTCCATGCCCTTGAGGCCTTTTCCTCCGCGCCCTTGGACTCGGAATTCACTGGAAAGAGTGCGTTTGATATAGCCGCGATGAGATAGGGTGACGATCATCGCGTCGTTTGCGATGAGGTCTTCCATCGCAACCTCGCCCACCTCGGCGACGATGTTGCATTTCCGCGGACTTGCGAATTTATCTTTGATCGCGCGGAGCTCGTCTTTGATAATGATTAGTACGCGTTCCTCGCGGGCGAGGATGTCCATCAGGTCTTTGATGTCGGCGAGGACTGAGTCGTATTCGCCCTTAACCTTGTCCTGTTCTAGACCCGTAAGCTGATAGAGGCGGAGCTCGAGGATCGCATTTACTTGGCGCTCACTGAAGGTGTAGGTGCTACCAGAAACCGAAGGTTGCGAGCGGATCATGATGCCGAGAGACTCGGCGGTGGAGACTGGGAAATTGTAAGCGGCGAGGCGCTCGCGGGCTTCTTCGCGGTTTTTTGAGTTGCGAATGATCTTGATGAAATCATCGAGATGGCCAAGAGCGAGGAGGAACGATTCTAACAATTCAGCGCGCTCTTCCGCTTTTCCTAAGAGGTAGCGAGTCCTGCGAATGACCACCTCGCGGCGGTGCTCGATGTAGGCGTCGATGGATTCTTTGAGCGAGAGTTGCTTTGGGCGGTTCTTGTGAATCGCCAACATGTTCACCGAGAACGAGGTCTCCATGGACGTGAGCTTGAAGAGCTGCGCCATGACCACCTGTGGACGTGCGTCGCGTTTCAGTTCGATTTCGATGCAAGTGTCCTCGGCGGATAGGTCACGCATCCCAGAGATTCCGGTGAGAATCTTTTCGTTGACGAGTTCGGCGATGCGTTCCTGAAGTGTTGCGCGGTTCACGCCGTAAGGGACGCCGCGGATGATGATCATTGCCTTGCCATTGGCATTTTCCTCGATCTCCATTTTGCCGCGCATGCGCATCGAGCCACGACCGGTGCGGAAGTATTCTTCGATGCCGCGGATGCCGCGGATTTCACAGGCGACCGGAAAGTCCGGACCTTTCATGTGCTGCATCAATTCTGGCAGCGTGATCTCGGGGTTGTCGATCTGTGCGCAAATCGCATCCACGACTTCGCCAAGGTTGTGCGAAGCGAGGTTGGTCGCCATGCCAACGGCGATGCCGGTGCTGCCGTTGACGAGAAAGTTGGGAAAAGCGGAGGGCAAAACCGAGGGCTCTAACTGCGAGCCATCATAGTTCGGAACGAGGTCGACCGTGTCTTTGTCGAGGTCGTCCATCATTGCGAGACCGAGCGGGTGCAGCCGGGCTTCGGTGTATCGCATGGAAGCTGCGGAATCGCCTTCCACTGAGCCGAAGTTTCCTTGCCCGTCGATGAGCATTTCACGCATCGACCACGGTTGTCCCATGTTGACGAGCGAGGTGTAGATCGACATGTCGCCGTGTGGGTGGAAGTTACCCATCGTCTCACCGACGATTTTGGCACACTTGACGTGGGGTTTCCCAGGGCCAACTCCGAGTTGGCGCATCGCGTAAAGGATGCGGCGCTGCGAGGGCTTCAAGCCGTCACGGACATCTGGAAGAGCTCGGGAAATAATCACCGACATGGAGTATTCCAAGAAAGACTTGGAAAGCTCTTCGGCGACGTTGATCGGTTTAATATTAGCTTCGGACATGGAAAAATAAATGGGTCAGGCGCGAAAAAAGATCCGGTTCTAGGTCTAATTGGAATCGGATTTAGACATCGAGATTTCTAACATTCAGCGCGTTGTCTTCAATGAAACGCTTGCGAGGTTCGACGACATCACCCATGAGGACGTCGAACATCTTATCGGCTTCCACGGCGTTGTCCTCGTCGAGGCGGACGCGGAGGAACTGGCGGACTTCTGGATCCATGGTGGTTTCAAAGAGTTGCTTCGCGTTCATTTCGCCAAGTCCTTTGAAGCGTTTGATTTGGACGCCGCGGCTGGCGATTTCTAGGACTTTCGCAAGAATTTCAGGGACACCGAAGACTGGGGTGGTCTTTTGTTTTTCGCCGTCGCCTTCGATAATTTCGTAGAGTGGTGTGTCGTCGTTGAAGAAGACTGAAGTATCGATACCGCATTCGGTTAGACGCGAGAAGATCCTTGCGATGGCGTGTGACTCGTGGAGTTCGTGGAGGTTGGCGCGGCGTGACGGACCGGACTGAGCGGCGATTTCCTCATCAGTTAGAATTTCGTCAAACAGGCGGAGATCGCGATTTTGAGCAGCAAAAGCGCGGAGATCTGCCTCCTTTGAGAAGTAGGTGAGAGCCTCGTCATTGCCAGTGCGGATGCGGATCATGAACTCGGGCAGCACGCCGTTGACGCGTGCGGCGAGGTAGTCTTTGAAGTTGCCGCCGTTGCCCTCGATGGTGGTGGAGAAGCGCGAGAGCGAGGAGAGGTTTTCGAGGATCACCTTGAGTTCGTCCGCAGTGAAACTGCGGGATTGATCGAAGGTGCGGAGTTCGACTTCGCCGGCACCGAGGTCGATAAGGATACGGTTGAGTTGGTCGTTGTCTTGGACGTATTCTTGGCGCTTTTTCCGACTGACTAGATAAAGTGGCGGTTGGGCGATGTAGAGGAATCCGCTTTTGACAAGTGCCGGCATGTGTCGGCAAAAGAAAGTGAGTAGCAATGTACGGATGTGCGAGCCGTCCACGTCGGCGTCGGTCATGATGACGATTTTGTGGTAGCGAACTTTTTCGATGTTGAAGGCGCCTTCTTGCTCGCCGTCGCCGATGCCCGCGCCGATGGCGGTGATCATCGATTGGATTTCCTTGTTTTGGAGTGCGCGGTGAAGTCGTGATTTCTCGACGTTGATGAGTTTCCCTCGGAGGGGGAGGATGGCTTGGGTCCGGCGGTCGCGGCCTTGTTTGGCAGAGCCGCCAGCGGAGTCACCTTCGACAATATAAAGTTCGGATTTTGCGGGGTCGCGCTCTGAGCAGTCGGCGAGTTTTCCAGGCAGCCCGCCACCGGACAGAGCGGATTTGCGAACGGTCTCACGGGCTTTTCTAGCAGCCTCACGAGCGCGAGCGGCGTTCACAGATTTTTCGATAACGCGTTTGGCGAGGCCAGGATTTTCATCGAAAAACTGCATGATTCCTTCGTAGACGATCGAGGAAATCACCCCTTCGATTTCGCCATTGACCAGCTTATCCTTGGTTTGTGAGCTGAAGCGCGGGTTAGGCATCTTCACCGAGATAATTGCGATGAGGCCTTCGCGGACATCGTCGCCGGTGAGGGCGGGGTCCTTGTCCTTGAGAATTTTGTTAGTCTTGGCGTACTGGTTGATGCCGCGAGTGAGCGCGGTGCGGAAACCGGTAAGGTGGGTGCCGCCGTCTCCGTTAGGGATCGAGTTCGCGTAGCAGAGGATTTGGTCGTTGTAGGAGTCGTTGTATTGAAAAACCACATCGGCGAATACATCGTCGGCGGTTTTCTTTCCATCGTAGTCGACTTCAATTTCGCGTTTGCCGTGGAGAATGATCGGCTCTTCGTGGATGAGAGTTTTATTTTCGCCGAGTTGTGCGACAAATTCTTCGATGCCTTTCGCATAGAAAAACGTCGTCTTTTTCGCAGACTCCGGACGTTCGTCTTCGAGGTCGATGGTCAATCCAGGGTTGAGGAACGCGAGTTCTCGCAAGCGGGTGGAGAGGCGATCGAATTTGAACTCGATGGTATCGACGAAGATCGTAGCGTCTGGGAAGAACGTGATCATCGTACCGGTTTTGCTGGGGTCTACCTCTCCGATGACGTGGAGAGGGATGGTGGTTTTTCCGCGTTCGAATCCGATGAGATGGACTTTACCATTGCGCATGATTTCCGCTTTGAACCAATCTGATAGAGCGTTGACGCACTTGGCGCCGACGCCGTGAAGGCCGCCGGAATATTTGTATGCGCCTTGACCAAATTTACCGCCGGCGTGGAGATTGGTTAGAACGAGCTCGACAGCGGGCATGCCAAATTTCAAGTGCATGTCCACGGGGATTCCGCGACCGTTGTCCGACACCGAGACGGAGCCGTCCACGTGGATGGCCACTTTGATACGTCCGCAATATCCTGCTAGATGTTCGTCGATCGAGTTGTCGAGTACTTCAAAGACGCAGTGATGAAGACCGCGTTCATCGGGGTCACCGATGTACATACCAGGACGCTTGCGCACGGCGTCAAGGCCTTCGAGTTTATCGATTTGTGCTGCGTCGTATCGCTGCTCTGCGGCAACCTGTGTTTCGGCTTTTTGTAGCTCGTTCGGAGTCTCGGACATGGTGAGACAGAAGGGTCTAAAATCTTGCCCGTGGAGACAAGGAACTTCGTCGGGAAATCCACGGTTTTTTTACCTTGCAACATTATGGCGTAACGTATTGCAAATCAGACGATTGCAATACGAATATTTGCGCCTTGTGCGCGGTGCATTTTTCAACCCGCGTGAGTTGGAGTGAGCGCTGGAAATAAAGCGCAAGAATGCATTTAAAATGGCCACGTTGATGGGCTTAGATTCTTAAAGCCAAACAAATATGTTAGTGGATTTGGCGAACGATTAGGCGTCCATCTTCAAGCATGCACGTTGCCACTTGAGCAATGCGTCGACAGGGTTGGTGTCTCCCATGGCGATGGATTCCAGAATGGCGCGTGGAGCGATGAGTGAGCCTTCGATGTCGAGCTCCGTGGCGGCGGCCTCGCGAGTGGCGATGAGTTCTTCCACCTTGCGCTCGAAGTCGCGATCGCGCTTGTGTCGTTTGATCACGGTGCGTTCCGGCCATTTCGATGAATCGAGCCCCTCTGCGGCAGTGAGGGCTGCGCGAAATCGTTTGACGCGCTCTGGGCGAAAGTGGCTCGGAATGGCGATGGTTTTTTGTGCATCAAGATCGAGGCACCATTCGAGGAGTTGACGATTTGGAGCGACCATGAAAGACGGGCGGTCCCACGCCTTGGCTTCGGCATCCCTCCAGTGCCACAGAGCTTGGAGGCAAGCGAGGCCGTAGGACCCAAGTTTGCCGGACCCTTGCACACGCCAGTTCTCCTCCTTGGTGTCGTCTCGGTCCAAGACGCGTTGGCGTGCAGAGAGGCAGCTTTCCTCAAACCACTCGTAGCGCTTTTTTTCCTT
>VFJU01000220.1 GCA_009885905.1 Verrucomicrobiota bacterium | reverse complement strand
GCCTCAACGGAAAACGACGAAGTCGTCGTGAATGGAATGAGCCTATCCCGCCGCGACTCGCCCTTCGCAAACTCCGGCATGGTCGCCACCGTCGAGCCAGAGGATGTGCAGAATCTCGTCAAGGAACACGGCGTGCTCGCCGGTCTTATTTTTCAAAAAGAACTAGAACGCTCCGCAAAAAAAGCTGGAGGTGGAGGTCAAGTCGCCCCCGCCCAGCGCGTCACTGACTTCATCGACAGCAAGATCTCCACCACCCTACCAGACACCAGTTATTTCCCCGGCACCAAGTCTGCTCCACTACACGAATTGCTACCGCAGTGGATCACCAGCCGAATGCGTGAAGGCTTACGCCTGTTTGGCCGCCAGATGCATGGCTACATATCAGAGGATGCTTTACTGTTAGGATTTGAAACCCGAACAAGCTCACCCGTTCGTATTCCTCGGCGCGACGACACCCTCGAACACCCAGAAATTCGTGGGCTGTTCCCCTGTGGTGAAGGAGCAGGCTACGCCGGCGGGATTGTCAGCGCCGCCATGGATGGTCTGCGCACCGCAGATGCCGTGACAGCGGTTTCCAACCTCCAATCCTAATCATCTTGATCATTCAGAGCGACGAACCGGAAATCAAAATAATTCACAACGATTTTCTCGACACTAACAAATAGCTCGGAAGGCTCCGTGAACGCAATTAGAATTGTGAGCTGAGAGAGAAGTTGAACTGCCCCCCCGTGTTAGCTCCTTCACCCGTGACGGTGTCCGGCGTGACGACAGGAATCGCATAGTCCAACGCAAGCGGCAACGGACTGATCGGTAATTTCAATCGAATACCCAATCCAACATCCCCATAGAGATCGCTCGGGCTCATGTCCCAGCTTCCAGCATTTACGAAACCTGTGTCATAAAATGCCACCGCACGAACTGTTTCAATGATCGGCACCGAGTATTCAACCGTAACGTAACCAAGCGAATTACCACCGTAAACCGAATCTGTGTAACCATTGTCACGAGGACCAACGTTGCGGAACTCGAAGCCGCGCAGAGTGCGACCACCGCCCAAGAACATTCGCTCAAAAATTGGTACTTCACCGTCAAATCCATCGACCACCGCCAGCTCACCATTCACTGTTAGAACGGTGTCCCATTTGAGATTCCAATACTGCTGACCCTGCGCAGACACAGTGAATGCTTGGACGTCGCCCCCTAGGCCTGCAAATGTCATGCCGATATCCACCTTGTTGCCACCGCGCGGTTGAATATTGCTGTCGCGGTTATCGTAAACAAAATTCAAACCCAGAGCACTGCGTAGGAAGTCGCCACCGATCTGGTATTGGGATAACTCAGAATTATTTCCGTCAGGGACTCCCTGAGATGTAAAATAGGACGTGTCAGTCACGTCGGAATCAATGTTCACGTACTCGAGTCTGTACTCTCCCTTGAGCGAGCTTTTCGGTCCTAACGGTTTGCGAAGCGATAACGCACCACCCGCGTTCGTCTGGTCATAATAGTCGCTGAAGTACGAAGACTCTTTATAGAAAAGCTCACCGCCGAGAGCAAGTTGCTGATCCATGAACCACGGCTCTACGAGCGAGACGCTAAAATCTCTCCGCTCAGTACCTGCACGAATATTCATACCGAACCGCTGACCACCGCCGGTGAAATTCCATGGGTTCGTGATATCGAAGTTGGTTTGCTCCAACGTAAGAAAGCCCACCACGCTGTCGATCGAACTGAATCCAACACCCACACCCACCGACCCAGTTGCCTTTTCCTCAACGAGAACATTCACGTCGCGATATCCGGCACCACCCGGAGAACCGTTTGCCTGTACCTCCGCAAAATATTGTAAATTTTCTAGCCGCAACTTGGTCGTGTCTAACTCAACAGAGTTGAACTGATCACCCGGCTTAAGTGGAATTTCCCGGCGAATCACCTTATCCTTGGTCTTGGTATTTCCCGTAATGTTTACGCGACCCACTCGGAAACGCGAACCCTCGGTGATCTTGTAAGTGATGTTCACTCGGTTCGGTCCTGCATCGCTGATATCCGGCGTAACGAGAACATCCGCGTAACCTCTTGATCCATAAAAACTGCGAACCATCGTAATGTCCGCACGCATTTTCTTGGATGAATATGGGGATTCACCGACAAGCGTCAGTGAAGGATAAAGTTCAGCGGAGGTGAAAACTGTCATTTTACCGAAGCCGACGGCACCGACCGTGTAGCGATCGCCTTCGGTGATTGCGATCACAAGATCTACGCTGCCGTCACCCACTGGCACGCGGGAAATTCCAGGGCAACTCACCCTAAGATAACCTCGAGTGCGATAGTAATCCAAGACTGTATCCAAATCAGTATCTAACTGGTCAGATTCAAACTTTCCAGACTTTGTCAGCCAAGAGAACCAACCTTTTTCTTTCACTTTCATCTCCTTGCGGAGTTCGAGCGAGGTGAACGCGGTGTTACCCTCAAAGATAATTTTACGAACCTCATTTTTCTGACCCTCATCGATGACGAAAATCAAATCGGATAGACCCTCTTGCCCCGTCGCTTGCATGCGATGCGTCACGGTCACATCGGGATAGCCATACCCTTGATAATATTTCTCAATATTTCGACGCGCTTCGAGAATCTGCTCGTCGCTGAGTGTACCACCAGCTTTCACTTTGCATTCCTTCGCTAATTTTTGGTCTGTGAAAATCGAGTTTCCTACAAAACCAACACCGCCAAGTGCAGGACGTGTCGTGACCTCCGCGATCAAATTCACCCCGGACCCAACAGGCTCAGCAAGAAAACGTACATCTTCTATCAAGCCAGATTCATAAAGCGACTTGATGTCGTTGTCTAAGCTCTCCGCACGATAAATCGTGCCGGTTTTTGAAATCATCAAGTTCCGCAAACGCGCTTCATCCACCGTTTTCGCTCCTTGGTAACGGATCGTCACCTCGGTGATCGTCTGACCCTCGAAGTCTTGAGCGTGCAAATAGCCGACCGAGGAAAAGACCGCGAGAAAGGCAAATGGCCTGATATGACGTAGTATGAAAATGGATGAACTTTTGCGAAATTGCATATTAAGATTAGGCTGAGCAATAAATCTCGTTCACCAGCCAATTCGTCAAGGTCAATAGATGACTTTACCAGATATTGAGCTTCCTGCCGAAATCCTTGCTCACTGGGCGCTCCTCCTCTAAACCCACTGCGTGCTCACGATTCACAAACTTACCAAAACTCTCGGCGGTCGATGCCTTCTCCGCGAAGCGGAAATGTCCATCAACTGGGGCGAACGCGTCGCTCTCGTCGGCCCGAACGGCGCAGGAAAGTCCACGCTCTTTCGTATGATCCTCGACGAGGACAGCCCAGACGAAGGCAAAATCGAACGTGATGAATATTCCATCACAGGCTACCTGCCCCAAGAAGCGGGCGAACCTACCGATGAAACCATCATTGAGATCGCCATGGGCATCACTCCAGAAATGATAGGGATCCTCCGCACCATGCGCGAACACGAAACCAGCGGTGATCTTTCACACCCCGACTTCGCTCACGCTCAAGACCAATTCACCGCACTAAACGGCTATCAACTCGAACCAAAAGCAAAAAAAATTCTCCATGGGCTTGGATTTAAATCCGAGGACTTTCACAAGCCCGCGAAAGAATACTCTGGCGGTTGGGTCATGCGCGCCCACCTGGCCCAGCTCCTAACCATGGAACCAGACTTGCTCATGCTTGACGAGCCAACCAACCACCTCGACCTTCTATCACTGCTCTGGCTCCAGCGCTATTTGTTAAACTACTCCGGCGCAATTCTAATGATTTCCCACGACCGGGACTTCATGGACTCGATCATTGAGACAGTGGTGGAAATCGACCCCGACGCGGCGAAACTAAATTCCTACACCGGCAACTACTCAGCTTTCTTGGAACAACGCGATGCTCGCTTCGAGCAACAAACACAAGCCTATCGCAACCAGCAAAAAGAAATTGAACATGTCCAAGAATTCATTGACCGCTTCCGCCAAGTCGGATCCAAAGCCGCGCAAGTCCAATCACGCATCAAGACTCTCGAAAAACTAGTCCGCATCGAGAAACCCCGTACGCCGCGCAAACCTTTCAAATTCAGTTTCCCTCAGCCGCCACGTTCTAACCAAAAAGTGATTGAGCTTAATAAAGTCTGCCAGGCCTACGGTGAAAAACGGATTTATAAAGACCTCGATCTTACCATCGAACGTGGCGACCGCGTAGTCCTTGTTGGTCCAAACGGCGCCGGGAAATCGACACTCATCAAGATTCTCGCCGGACAATTGGAAATCGACGGCGGTAAGCGCGAGCCTGGCTATGCCACCAAGATCGGCTACTACAGCCAACACCGCTCAGAATCTCTCAACGAGAATAACACCGTACTCGAGGAAGTCATGGGCGCCTGCACCACACTCCGCGAGGAAGAGGCTCGCTCGATTCTCGGATCATTTCTTTTCCGACGCACCGATGTCGAAAAACGTTGCGGAATTCTATCAGGTGGCGAAAAGTCCCGTCTTAACTTGGTCAAGTTCCTCGTGGATCCACCGAACTTACTACTCATGGACGAGCCTACGACTCATTTGGATATCCTGTCCATTGACTCTCTAGTGCAAGCCTTGAAAAACTATGAAGGCACGCTTGTGTTTATTTCTCATGACGTCCATTTCATCCGAACTCTAGCAGAAACCACCCTGCACATCAACAACGGCATGGTCACCCGCTACACGGGTGGATATGATTACTTCATTGAGAAATCAGGTCTCAATGATGACCGGAGTGCGGTAACTGCCTAATATCTTTTGGGGTCAATCAAACAAAGAATTTGTAAAATCATTTGGACCACTCAACCCCGAGTCATCCGCAGGCGTAATTTCAGTAATGCGGCAAATCCCCTCGTCAATGGTGAAGCGCACATTGCAGCCACAGAGCGAGGCACCGAACACGTGACTACCATCCACCGAGTGGGTCGCAGGGCGCGGGTCAAGTGCGAGCGACTCGAGAATAACAGATTTAGCTCTCGCAGGTAATCTTTCAAAATCATCGGTGGCCTCAAGTCCAACTTCTACCCCAATCCGCGTAATCGGGTCACAGGCAAATCCTGCCGCTGCATCTGGTAATGCCTCTGCATACGACAAATAAGGTTTAATATCATAAACAGGCGTCCCATCGATTAAATCCAAACCGCCAAGCAAAAGTACTGGTGAATCGACACACGACGTATCCACTCCCTCCAATTTCACCAACGATAAACCAAGACCGTTAGGCCGAAAGGTCGAGCGACTCGCAAAAATACCGACTCGCTGATTACCACCTAACCGAGGTGGCCGTACCGTCGGTCGCCATCCCTGCTTTTGGGAATCGTGGAAACCGAAAATCAACCACAGGTGAGAGAATCCATCAATCCCACGCACCGCTTCTTGGATGCGGAATTGCGGATGAAAAATTAGCCGCCCCCACGCACTTGGACAAAGCCCTGGTTGACGCGGGACAGCGAACTTTTCACCAAAACACGAACGAACGGTTGCTATCGGATTGAGGATCATCTTCACGGGCATTCAGCATGAATCTCTGAGGAAAACAAGGCACATAACTCACGCCACTTCCGCGACAGTGAGGACCTCTGAAAACGGCAAAGCCGCGAGAAGACCGAATGCGCTGTGGCGAGTGAGTCTTGCACGAGCCGCGGCAGGGCTTGCCATACCACAGAGAAATCGAGCGAGCTGACGCGGTGTATTCAAGGCCGCGTGTTTTTCGTCTACAAGACTGCGGACAAGTGCAATCTCCTCGTCTGTTACGCGCCGAAACTTAGGACGCTTGATCATCTTGGAAGGAACGCCACGGCAGCGATCGCAGTGGCCACATGGAGAATCTAACTTCTCACCAAAATGCTTGGTGAGATAGCCAGTAAGACAGCCACGATAAGCTGATAGACCAAGAACTTGCTGCAGGCGGACGATATCTGCTCTCTCACGCGACTGAAATTTTTCAACAAGAGCAGCAGTGAGAACATTAAGATCGCCCGGATCTTTTTTAACTCTATACCCATTGCGTACCCCCCAAACACTGAGAATTACATCGCCTGCTGATTGCAGTCCGTTGAGTGCGGAAACAATTTTCGCTCGCGACGTGTTAAATTTTTCCGCAAGTAAAGTCGGATAAAAATAGAGCCACCAACGTTTCAATTCAGCGGCGTCGAGAATCTGCTTGATAAATTTCCGCTCTGCGGGAGAACGACCTGCAAGAATTTTCGCTTCGGTGTTGAGTAACTTCACTCGGTAGGTGGCATAAAAAGTCCCTGTGGCTTCGATGATTCCATCAATCTCTAGATAGGTCATCAACGTCGCGACTACACCAGAACGGATATCGCAGATCGTAGAAAGCTCGTATGGAGAAACGTCAAACACCGGGCCTAAACGTAAAACACGGTTAACAAGGTTTCCCAAAGCACGCGGAGAGGGTGCATCGGCGTAAATAAAGTTTTCAAGCACCGTGAGATCATCACCACATGCAAGCATCTCACACAGCGCATATTCCCCGTCCCTACCCGCACGACCGATCTCTTGAGTATGATTCTCTAAGCTTTTTGGGAGATTGTAGTGAAAAACGGCTCTTATGTTAGACTTATCGATTCCCATTCCGAAAGCGATAGTTGCGACGATGATGCGCGTCTCATCACACATGAACGAGTTCTGAGCATCCGCTCGAAACTCAGCGGGCAAACCCGCATGATAGGCCCTAGCCAAAAGCCCATTTTTCACTAGGAACGTGGAAACTTCCTCAGCCGTTTCTTGACGCGTGACGTAGACTACCGCCGAGCCATTCGATGCATTGAGTTTCTCTAGCAGTAGATTTTTCCGCTCTGTAACGCTGCATGGTGTAACACGAATATCGAGGTTGGACCGGTGAAAACTAAGTTGCACGTGGTCGGCTACCGCAATGCGAAATGCTTTACGAATGTCGCGGGCTACCTTGGGCGTTGCCGTCGCCGTGAGGCAAAGGACACGAGGAACTTTTAAACCACGACAAATCTTTGCTAGCTTGAGGTAGTCGGGTCTAAAATTGTGTCCCCACTCGGAGATACAATGAGCCTCATCAATCGCGATCAACTGAAGCGGTAAGCGCTTGAGACGTAAACGGAAAGCCTCGTTTGCAAAGCGCTCAGGAGCGATATAGAGCAGTTTAAGAGTGTTGGCATCGAGACGGGTATAAACGTCTTGGAGTTGTTCAGCATCAAGAGTGGAATCAAGCCGTGCCGCAGAAATACCCTTAGCAGTTAGTGCTTCGACTTGGTCGCGCATCAATGCAATCAGTGGAGAAACAACGAGAGTGAGCCCATCAAGCAGCAGAGCGGGAAGCTGATAGCAGAGAGATTTACCGCCGCCCGTTGGGAAAACAGCAAGAGCGGATCGACCTTCGAGTAATGCGCGAACTACGGGTTCTTGACCCTCACGAAAAGCGTCATGACCGAAATGAGTGCGAAGGGTTGTGAGCACGAGAGAGAGTCTCGTTTCCTACAGCTTGAAGCAAGTTGGAAGCGCTACCAGCACTGACCCAAGCTTACAGCGAATATTTCGCGAGGAGTTCTTCGGCTTTACCGGGTGCTACGCCTTCGTGAAAATCATCATTCACCATACAAACTGGAGCACTACCACAAGAAGCCAAGCACTCTGCGAACTCAATAGAAAATTTTCCACACGGTGAGACGCTGATCGGGTGGTGATGTGAATCACTTGCAGAGCGATCAATGCCTGTCAACTCGGCAAGACGATCCATCAACTCATAACTGCCACCCATGGCACAAGAAAGCGTGCGACAAACGCGGATATGAAACTTTCCTGGCGCCGACTGCCGGAAGCCAGGGTAAAAACTAACAACTTCAAGTACCTTGATCGGTTCAATGTCGAGCTTAGCGGCTACCCACTCGATCGCTGGCGCCGAGATATAGCCGAAATGATGCTGAACAATGTGCAATAGCGGCAGGGTTGCTGCCCGCTTGCTTTCGGGGTAGTGCGAGATACGCATATCCGCCTGAGCCTCAAGCTCAGGAGTGACCGCGAACGGTGAATAAAACTTACTACCAGCGGTCTCATGCGAGGCGACGGATTCTTCGAGAGTGGAGTGGGACATCAGAAAATTTGGAGAAAATGAATGATCTTCAAAAAAGGAAATACCTCAACGATCGCACTCGCCCATCACAAAGTCGAGAGAACCAAGAATGGCTGGTATATCTGACACCATGTGCCCGGGTAAAAGCTTGGATGTGATCGAAAGATTGCAAAACGAGGGACTGCGTATTTTGAGGCGATAAGGGACACCACCGCCTTTGGAGTGAATGAAGAAACCTAACTCGCCCTTGGGATTTTCCGCCGCGAAATAAACTTCACCGGCGGGGGCGTTGATACCTTGAGTGGAAACAATGAAGTGATGGATTAACTCTTCCATCGACATCATCACACGCTCTTTATCGGGCAACATACTTTTGGAATCGGCTAGATTCACTGGTCCCTCTGGCATGATGTCGAGAACTTGGCGGCAGATAAGAATCGACTGGCGCATCTCCTCCATCCGGACTTGGTAGCGGGCGTAGCAATCGCCTTCATCAGCGATCGGAACATCAAACTGATATTTTTCGTAACCGAGATAAGGGCTATCCTTACGAAGGTCACGGGCAACACCAGAGGCACGGAGATTAGGACCCGTCATGCCCCATGCAATCGCGGACTCACGGGAAATGACACCGACATTGATCATGCGGTCGATGAATATCTTGTTTTTATCTAGCAGTTTGCTGATTTCACCGATCGTAACAAGGCACTCATCAAGGAAAGTACGGACAGAAGCCTCGAAGCCTGGTGGCATGTCGCGGATTTGACCACCGACGCGGGTGTAGGAAGTCGTGAAACGAGCCCCAGTGAGTTGTTCACAGAGATTGTAAACTTTTTCTCGCTCGGTGAAGGTGTAGAGGAAAACAGTCATCGCGCCGACGTCCATCGCACAGACGCCAACCCCTAACATGTGAGAAGAAATTCTCGCCAATTCACAGCAAAGCACACGAAGTGCTTGACCACGCGGCGGTAAAGTCCAGCCCATCAGTTTTTCAACAGCGCAAGCGTAGGCGACATTGTTCGCCAGTGGAGCGAGATAATCCAAACGATCCGTGTACGGCACGAACTGGTTGTAATGCATATTTTCAGCAATTTTCTCGTCGCCACGGTGGAGGTAACCAACGTCCGGGTCAGCTGAATGGATGATTTCACCATTCAACTCCAAAATAAGACGCAACACACCGTGAGTCGCTGGATGGGAAGGCCCCATATTCAGCACCATGCGCTCGCCGACCAAATCATCAGTCTCGGAATGATAGTGATCCATGGCACGGGCAGCGCTTGCGATGGCGTCCGGGGCCTCGATTTCTTGAATATTGTTACTCATGCCAGATTTTCTGGGGCTAGAAACGCGTAAAGTCAGGGATTTCGCAAGGGGTTTGTGAAAAAATTCACAAACTTCCGCGACCATAGCGCTCGCGGAACTGACGAAGCAGGTCATCGACTCGATCGGCATCTGCAGTTACCGCTGGTTCTGACTCCTCAGCATCTGATGGCTGTGGATTCACGTCAGGCGGCGAATAACTTTCTATGGTCGACGCCTCCGTCGCTTGATCCAGAGCAATTGGCGACAAAACCGGAATTTTCTGCTCATCGATCACAACCACCACGTCAGCGGCAGGCTCTTTGATATTCGTTGGTGAAGAACTATCCGCTTGGGGCGCATCGCCGGC
>VFJU01000527.1 GCA_009885905.1 Verrucomicrobiota bacterium | reverse complement strand
GTCCCAAAGAAAATTGACGTGATGGTAGTTGGACATGATATTAGAATTATGTGTTAGATTCCAAGAGCTTGTTGGCGGTAATGTTCATCAGGACGACCAGCGATGCGGGTGACCTGATCAGGTGTTAGGTATTGAGGTTCACCAGAGATGGAGGCGGCGATTGCAAAAATTTCAGCGGCCTTCACTGCCATCAAGGTGGCGGCCAGCACCGCTTCCGGAGTGGCCCCGAGGGCGATGAGGCCGTGGTTTTCCAGGAGAATCACGCGTGGGGGGCGAGAAAGTCGCACGATAAATTCCTCCACCGCGAGCTTGATGGCCCGTGAGAGTTTGAGACCTGGATCCGTGTAGGGCACGAACACGCTCTCGACGCCGCAACAGACGATCTCGTCGGGAAATAACCGTCGTTTTGCGAAGGCGTGAGCGTGCTTGGAGCAGAGCAGTCCGTTCACCGCGATGGGATGGGTGTGCCCGACAAAATTCACCCCAGGCAAGGTGAGCAAATAACCATGGAAGATCGCCTCAACCGAAGGCTTCTTCGCAGACGAAGAAACCCGTGCATCAAAGAGCGCTTCATCGACGGCCAAATCGCTCATTTCACCCGCAGCGAGCAAAGGTAGAATTTTTTCAAACGCACACTCGGAAACCCCGGACTCGCTGAGCGTCGCGAGATTGGAACCGGAGGCTTTGACGACGAATGTTTGGTCCGAGATCCGAGCCGAAGTATTTCCCTCACCAAGGATTGCGAGTTTCCTCTCCTCCCGACCGAGGCCATGCGAGAGGTTGAGCAGTTCTGAGAGAGTAGCCATGTGACCTCAACGTTCCGAGTCTTGCGAAACAAGTCAACCCCGTAACCAAAAACAACCAAAAAAACAAAGAAAAAAACGAATTGCACAAGCGATAAAAATTCGCCGAAAAAATTAACGGGACATTCAAGAGAGTACGAATCCCCTGCCCTACTATAGATTTAGGAAATTCTCTAGCAGTTTTTTCCCATCCTGAGTCAGGATTGATTCAGGATGAAATTGAACTCCGTGAACGGGATACTGCTTGTGCTGGAGCCCCATTATTTCCCCTTCTTCGGTCCATGCGGTGATCTCTAAGCAATCCGGTAGTGTTTCGCGTTTGACGATGAGCGAGTGATAACGAGTGGCCTCGAATGGACTTGGCATTCCACCAAAAACGCTCTTGTTAGAATGTTGGATCGGCGAGGTCTTGCCATGCATCAAGCGGTCGGCACGGACTACATCGCCGCCATAGACTTGACCGATCGATTGGTGACCAAGACACACTCCAAGGATAGGCGTAGTGGCACCCATCACCTTAATGAGTTCGCAGGAAATTCCCGCTTCGTTTGGTGTGCAAGGACCTGGTGAGATGCAGATTCGTTCTGGCTTGAGTGCCTTCACATCCGCCACCGTGAGCACATCGTTACGGAAAATTTTCATCTCCGCACCTAATTCACCAAAGTATTGGACGAGATTGTAGGTGAACGAATCGTAATTATCGAGAATGAGCAGCATTGGGGAGGATTGTTGTGAATTAGGAACCCATTGTCTTGGCGAGAGCGACTGCGCGCAGCATCCCCTTGGCCTTAATAACAGTTTCTTCGTATTCGTAGGTTGGGTTAGAATCGGCAACTACACCGGCACCCGCTTGGACATAGACTTTTCCGCCTTTTAGCAAACAGGTTCGGAGTGTGATGCAAGAATCGTGAGAGCCATCGAAACCAAAATAACCAACCGCACCAGCGTAGGCGCAGCGTTTGTTCTTCTCCAACGAATTGATGATTTGCATCGCACGAATTTTAGGCGCACCGCTGACTGTTCCTGCTGGAAAAGTCGCCCGCAGCACGTCGTAAGCGCTATGCGCTGGGTCGAGTTCGCCAGATACATTAGAGACGATGTGCATTACGTGGCTGTAACGCTCTACGATCATAAAGTCATCCACGCTGACTTTGCCATGCTTTGCGATGCGTCCCACGTCATTACGGGCGAGATCAACTAACATAAGATGCTCTGCACGTTCCTTAGGATCTGCTAGAAGATCCGCGGCCAGAGCGTCATCCTCTTCCGCGGTTTTCCCTCTCCAACGCGTACCAGCGATCGGTCGAATATCGATGCGACCCTCTATCGAGCGAACGTGTACCTCGGGTGAACTTCCCACCAACGCAAAATCTCCGAGCTCCAAAATAAACATGTAAGGCGAGGGATTCACCAAACGCAAAGCGCGATAGAGATCCACCGCTGGGCGGTCAAAGTCCGTTTCAAAACGCTGGCTCGGCACGAATTGAAAAATGTCCCCCGCCGCGATGAATTCCTTGCCCTGAAGGACCATCATTTCAAATTCTTCCTGCGTCGTATTGCTCCGAGCCTCTACTGGTTCGACCTGTACCAGCCCATTCAGTGCTGGAACGTGAAGTGGCCGGTTAAGAATTTCTACCATCGCAGCGATGCGCCCCCGCGCAGCTGCATAAGCATCCGCGGGGGTTGGAAAGTCATCGATGAATGCGTTGGCGATCACTTGCAGCCTCCTAAGACGATGATCAAAAACTAACAGCGTATCAGCCAGGATGAACATCGCATCAGGAATCCCGATCACGTCTACGGGCGGTGGTCCGAGCGACGGCTCGAATTGTCTAACCGCATCGTACGAAAGATAGCCGACCATGCCACCCGAAAACTGTGGGAGAGCACCGTGGGTGACGGGTTTGTAGGATGCCATCTCGCGCTCTAGGGCCGCCAATAGATCATCAGCAACAGTGAAAGTGCGAACTTTAGAACCCTCGCGCAAAGTGATCTCCTTACCCCTCGCCTCAAAAACTAATTTGGGACCGCTACCGACGATCGACCAGCGCCCGCCCTTTTCTGTGCTCTCGGCGCTCTCCAACAAGAACGAGTGACAATTATCCCGTAACTTCAAATAGGCCGACAACGGAGTCTCGAAGTCAGCGGCAAGTTGAGTGTATACAGGCACGACATTTCCCCGCTTCCCCAGTTCGAGGAACGCTTCTAAAGATGGTTCAACCGGAATGGAACTCACGAGGCAGTGAAGCATGATGGGGAAATCGCGCAGGGCAAGCCTGGATGCCACCGATCCAGCGGGTTGCTCTGCTTTTTTGCGCAAATCTTGTGTACAAGGCGAATTCAGATTTCGTTTTCCTTGCTCGCGTCATGCCTTCCGCACAATCTCACGAGGTGGCAGATGAGTTGAATTACAATCCAATGAGCGAGTTGATGCGGGCGCTGGATGCATCTGATTGCTCGGCCTTGCTTGCCGCTGCAGAAGACATTCACTACGCCGACCTTGCGCATCTTTACGAAAATCTCGACGACTTAAAACGTGACCTCCTGCTCAAGACCATCGGTCCGGAACTTGCTACCGATGTCGTCGCGGAATTGCCCTACCCACTCATCGAGGAGGCGTTAAATCATTTCAAGCCGGCGCAACTTCGCGTGTTGTTAGGAAATCTTTCTGACGACGATCGAGTGGACGTTTTCCAAGTGGTTAGCGAAGAGGCCCGGGTACGGTTCTTTAGTCTCTTGGGTCCACGTGACAAAGAACTCACACGGAATCTCCTCAAATACGAAGAAGACACCGCTGGCGGACGGATGACCACCCAAGTCGGGCGCATCACTGCGGACATGACGGTCAAACAAGCCATCACCGTGCTACGTCGGGACCGCGAAGATGCTGAAACGCTCGCCCGTATCTTCGTCGTCGATGATCAGGGTCGCCTCGTTGGGAAAGTCCGCCTGCGCGACCTAGCCTTCAGCACTTGGGACACCCCAGTCTACGACATCATGGAGCCTGCAGACGAGACGATCCTTGCCTCTGCGGACCAGGAAGAAGCTGCTCGGACTCTATCCAAGTACGACCTCATCGTACTTCCAGTGGTGGATGAGTTCCACCACTTACTTGGCGTACTAACCTACGATGATGCGTTAGAAATTCTCCAAGAAGAATCCACCGAAGATATCGAAAAACTTTCAGGCATCGCAGGTGAGCAATCTGAGGTTTCTTACCTCAATACTGGCGTAATTGCTCATTATCGCCGTCGTGTTTCATGGTTGGTAGGATTGGCATTTCTCTCGGTCGTATCTGGCTACGTCATGTTCCGATGCAGTGAGGTGTTAGAAAAAGCATTTGTGTTAGCCCTCTTTTTGCCGATGGTGGTGGCAGCGGGAGGAAATTCCGGCGGACAAGCCGCAACCATGGTGATCCGTGCGATGGCGCTCGGAGAAATCAGCACGGGTAATGCACTTCGCATCGCATGGAAAGAAGCCCGCACGGGAATATCACTCGGTATCACGCTGGGCATCACTATGGCGGCCTTCATCAGTTTTATCCTACCTCATCTGCAGCACTCGACTGGGGCAGATTTCAGCTTTTTACAACTCGCACTCGCTGTTTCACTTGCTTTGGTGGTGCAAGTTCTTTCCGCCACAGTACTCGGGGCTTTGTTACCGATATTTGCTCGGACCATCCATCTGGACCCAGCGGTGGTTTCTGCACCCTCGTTGGCGTCCACCGTGGATATCTCCGGGATGATGATCTACTTCACCATTGTAGGAGCCGTTTTGCATCTGCATTAACAGAAGCGCAAGCCCATCGAGTCATTCAACGATATTGGGCGAAATGGAATTCCTCCAAAAATCCAAGCGCTCACCGATGCGTTTTTCCATCCCCTGATCTCCGGGTTGGTAGTAAATTTTTCCCTCTGGTAGATACGCCTGAGGAATAAAAGCACCCTCAAAATCATGAGCGTAGAGATAATTCATCGACTCTTCAGGCTCACCGGATGCCGCTGCGATTTTCTTGCGTGTGTTTGTTCGTAAGTGCACAGGCACCGCAAGCGTCCTGCCGTTTTCTACATCCTCCATTGCCTTTCCAAGTGCAGCATAAGAACGGTTAGACTTTGGCGCAGTCGCCAGATAGACCGTTGCGTGCGCCAGCGGAATCCGCCCCTCGGGCATCCCTATCAATTCAAATGCTTTGTGCGCATCCAGCGCAACCCGCAATGCGTTAGAATCGGCAAGTCCGATATCCTCGGATGCGGAAATCACCAAACGCCGAGAAATAAACCTCGGGTCCTCACCCGCATGCAACATTTTCGCCAGCCAATAAAGTGCTGCATCAGGATCACTGCCACGGATTGATTTAATGAAAGCGGAAATCGTATCGTGATGCGCATCGCCATGGGCATCGTAAACGACCGCCTTTCGCTGGATCGATTCCTCAGCGACCGCCAAGGTTAAATAAACCAATCCATCGGCAGCAGAAGGAGTTGTTAGAGCAGACAATTCCAGCGCACTCAGTGCTTTGCGGACGTCGCCATCCGATTTTTCCGACAAATGCCGCAGCGCTTCTGATTCGGCGACGATTTTCAAGACTCCCAAACCCCGCTCCTCGTCGGAGATCGCACGTAGTAGAACTAAGATAATATCATCCACCGGCACGGGCTCGAGTTGAAAAATCTGTGACCGAGAAACCAGCGGCGAGTTAACATGAAAATAGGGATTGTGCGTCGTCGCACCGATAAAGCGAACTACGCCCCGCTCGATGTGCGGCAGTAGCACGTCTTGCTGCGCTTTGTTGAATCGATGAATCTCGTCGATAAACAAAATGGTCGTCTCACCGCGCAAGTCACGCCAAGTCCTAGCTTGATCGATTTTAGCACGAATCTCGGAAACGTTAGATTCTACACCATTCAAAGATTCAAACCTAGATCCCGTCGTTCTCGCAATAACACTTGCTAGAGTTGTCTTTCCCGTTCCCGGTGGACCATAAAAAATCAGCGACGTAAAGCGGTCGGATTCAATCGCGCGCCGTAATAATTTCCCTGGCGCTAAAATGTGTTGCTGTCCCGCTAATTCATCAAGAGACCGCGGTCGCATCCTCGCTGCGAGCGGTTC
>VFJU01000162.1 GCA_009885905.1 Verrucomicrobiota bacterium | reverse complement strand
GAAACCGGCGAGGCTCGCGAAGTCCACCACTTCTCCACTTTGATTGGCTACGGCGCAGACGCAATCAACCCATACATGGCCTTCGAATCGATCCACAAGATGATTGAAGAGGATATGTTAGACATCACTCTCGAAAAGGCAACTTACAATTTCCTCAAGGGCTCGATCAAGGGTGTCGTCAAAACCATGGCGAAAATGGGAATATCCACGGTGGCATCTTATCGTGGTGCTCAAATTTTTGAAACCATCGGTCTGTCGACCGATTTGGTGAACCGATATTTCTGCGGCACATCCAGCCGCTGCGAGGGATCTGATATCGAAAAAGTTGCTGAGGAAGCACTCATTCGCCACCGCCAAGCATTCCCAGACCGCCACATCGAAGCAGAGGACGCAGCACTCGACACCGGCGGCGTCTATCAATGGCGCAGCGATGGCGAATTCCATCTCTTCAACCCAGAAACCATTCACTTATTACAAAAAGCAACTCGCACGGGAAGTTACGAGGTCTTCAAACAGTACGCAAAAAAAGTGAACGACCAGAGCGAAAATCTTTCCACCCTGCGTGGCTTGATGAAATTTCGCACCACACGCTCACCTGTGCCTATCGATGAAGTCGAATCGATCGAAGCAATCACCAAACGCTTCAAAACCGGTGCCATGTCCTGGGGCTCAATCTCGCAAGAGGCTCACGAAACGCTCGCGATCGCCATGAACCGCATCGGCGGCAAATCAAATACCGGCGAAGGCGGCGAAGACCCAGAACGTTTCGTCACGATGGCAAACGGTGACAGCAAACGCTCCGCGATCAAACAAGTCGCCTCGGGCCGATTCGGGGTGACTGGCGAATATCTCGTCAACGCTGACGAAATCCAAATCAAAATTTCCCAAGGCGCCAAACCCGGCGAAGGTGGCGAACTCCCAGGCTCCAAGGTCTATCCATGGATTGCCAAAGTCCGCTATTCGACCCCCGGTGTAGGTCTCGTCTCTCCGCCACCGCACCATGATATCTACTCGATCGAGGATCTATCAGAACTGATTCACGACCTCAAGAACTCCAACACGCGTGCTCGCATCAACGTGAAACTTGTGGCAGAGGTCGGAGTCGGCACAATCGCAGCAGGGGTAGCTAAAGCCCACGCCGACGTGATTCTCATTTCTGGTCACGACGGCGGCACGGGCGCATCGCCTTCGTCCTCGATCTTCAATGCCGGCGCTCCATGGGAACTTGGCCTAGCTGAAACTAACCAGATTCTCCTCCTCAACGACCTTCGCAGCCGTGTGGTTCTCGAAACGGACGGACAGTTAAAAACCGGTCGTGATGTCGCGATCGCCACACTGCTCGGTGCCGAAGAATACGGATTCGCAACGGCTCCCCTCGTCACGGTGGGCTGCTTGATGATGCGTGTCTGTCAGAAAAACACCTGTCCAGTCGGCATCGCCACTCAAGATCCTGAACTTCGTAAAAACTTCGAAGGCAAACCTGAACATGTCGTCAATTTCATGACTTTCATCGCCATGGAATTCCGCGAAATCATGGCGGAACTGGGTTTCCGCACCATCAACGAAATGGTCGGTCACGTGGAATGCCTAGATACAAACGAAGCGACAGCACACTGGAAGGCTAACGGTGTGGATCTCACCAGCATTTTCCACAAACCAGACGTCGGCGAAGAAGTCGGTAGCTACCATCAAATCGAACAAGACCATGGTCTTAAAGATGCGCTGGACAACACTCACTTGCTGACTCTCTGTAAGCCCGCCATCGAGCGCGGCGAGCACGTCCGCGTGGAACTGCCTATCATCAACGTGAATCGTGTTGTTGGCACGATCACCGGCAGTGAAGTCTCACGAAAATATGGCAGCAAGGGCCTCCCGGAAGACACCATCGAACTCAAATTCACTGGTAGTGCTGGTCAATCCTTCGCCGCATTCACTCCTCCAGGCATGACTTTCCGTCTCGAAGGCGATGCCAACGACTACGTTGGCAAAGGTCTATCAGGTGCCAAGGTGATCATCTATCCAACCAAGAATTCCCGCTTCAAAGCCGAGGAAAACATCATCATCGGCAACGTCGCACTCTACGGCGCGACCAGCGGAGAAGTTTACATCAATGGCCAAGCGGGTGAACGCTTCTGTGTGAGAAATTCAGGAGCATTCGCCGTCGTCGAAGGCATCGGCGATCATGGATGCGAATACATGACCGGTGGTCAAGTGATCGTTCTAGGAGAAACGGGTCGAAACTTCGCGGCGGGCATGTCCGGCGGAGTCGCCTATGTCTATGATATCGACGGCTTATTTGAGAAGCGCCTCAACCATGAAATGGTCAATCTCTACCGCCTCATCGAGTGCGCCGACAAGGACATCCACTTGGTGAAGGCCACCATTGAGAAACACGTGGCCTACACCGCATCACCACGAGGAAAATCATTATTGGAAAAATGGGATTCTGAACTACCCAAGTTTTTCAAAGTACTTCCGCGCGACTACGAACGTATGTTAGAAGCATTTCGAAAAGTCGAGGAGCAAGGGCTCACAGGCGACGACGCTGCGATGGCGGCTTTTGAAGAGAATCTCAAAGACCTCGCCCGTGTCGGGGGCAACTAACATTCAACGTTCTAAATTTTCAATTATATGGGTAAGCCTACAGGATTCATGGAAGTGCCACGCGTGACCGACGCAGAAGCAGCACCACTCGAGCGCATCAAGAATTGGCGCGAGTTCAAAATTCATCCCGACGAGAAACAACAAAGGGCACAAGGCTCGCGTTGTATGGATTGTGGAACACCTTTCTGCCACACCGGTCACATGGTCTCTGGCATGGCAAGCGGTTGCCCCGTCAACAACCTCATTCCAGAGTGGAATGATCTCATCTTTCGCGGACGCTGGAAGGAAGCGCTCCAACGTCTCCACAAAACAAATAACTTTCCTGAATTCACGGGTCGCGTTTGCCCCGCACCTTGCGAAGGATCATGCGTTCTTAGCGTGATCGAGCCCGCAGTCACCATTAAGAACAACGAGTGCGCCATCATTGATCGAGGCTGGGCAGAAGGCTGGGTGGTCGCACGCATCCCCGAAACCCGCACTGGCAAAAAAGTTGCTGTTATAGGCTCTGGACCTGCCGGTCTCGCATGCGCCGACCAACTCAATCAAGCGGGCCATCATGTAACCGTCTTTGAGCGAGAGGACAGGGTCGGTGGATTACTCATGTATGGCATCCCTAACATGAAGCTCGACAAAGAACTCGTCGTTCAACGTCGAGTCGATTTACTCGCAGAAGAAGGTATCGAATTTAAAACTGGAATCAGCATCGGCAAAGACACTGATTGGACTACGCAACGTCTGCGTGCCGAGTTTGACTCCGTGGTCCTCTGCTGCGGCGCCACCGCAGGGCGCGACCTCCCTATCGACAATCGCGATGCCATGGGCGTCTTCATGGCGATGGATTTCCTCACCGCTAACACCCGCTATCAACTCGATCACCATTTTGACGGTACCAACCCGGCTCTCAATGCCACGGGCAAAGATGTAGTAGTGATCGGCGGGGGCGATACGGGTACCGACTGCGTGGGCACCAGTCTGCGACACGGTTGCAAAAGCGTCATCCAACTAGAAATCATGCCGCAACCCCCCGATAAGCGCGCTGCGAACAACCCATGGCCAGAGTGGCCTAAGATTTACAAAATGGACTACGGCCAAGAAGAGGCTAACGCGCTTCAAGGAAGGGATCCGCGTCACTATCTCGTTCAAACCAAGCGTTTTCTCAAAGACGCTGCAGGTAATCTCGATGGGCTCGAAATCGTCGATATCGAGTGGGCCCAGGACGGGCAAGGCCGCTTCAGCCCCAAAGATGTTCCCGGTACACTTCGGGTGATTCCATGCCAACTGGCACTTCTCGCAATGGGCTTCACGGGGCCCGAAAATCAAGTGATTGAAAAATTCGCCTTAGAGACTGACGTCCGCTCTAACATTAAAGCTGAACATGGTAGCTTCACAACCAACGTTCCCGGTGTCTTCGCTGCGGGTGACGTACGCCGTGGACAATCGCTCGTCGTCTGGGCAATTAACGAAGGTCGTGGTGCGGCTCGTGAATGTGACCGCTTCCTAATGGGCTCCACGAATCTACCTTAACCAGTTAGCTTGACGCCGAATTTTAGATTCGGTGCTTAGGCGGATTCTAGGATGATGTTACCGTAGGCTGTTGGATCACCCGTTCGGATCAACCCGATCGCAAGTGGCACTCTTTTCTTGAAGTCAACGTGGGCCTCGCGAGTCAGAGGAATCTTACCAAAAGAATTTGAAAACCGATCCACTACTTCAACCGTGTTAGAAGTTACGAACTCGTTGGCT
>VFJU01000565.1 GCA_009885905.1 Verrucomicrobiota bacterium | reverse complement strand
TGAATGCCACTGGCAAGTTAGAATCGCAAGTCGTGAAAAGAGGCATAAAGATTGCGGTGGCAGATGAAGAACACCAGCGATTGCAGCGCGGGCAAGACGTAGCGCTTACTAAAGTGCTACGTTGTCGAATCCGCTATTTCACCGATGGCGCGGTGATTGGCAGTCGGGAGTTTGTGAACGAAGCATTCGAGGGAGCAAGAGATCGATTTGGCAAGCGGCGCAAAGACGGAGCGAGAAAAATGAGACGTGCGGACCCTGTTTTGACTGGTGTCCTTTGGAGTTTGCGCGACCTCTCCAAGAATTCGAAAGATTAAAAACTATTCGTTTTCGATCTCTATTACAGACTAATGATAGAAATCTAAACTAGAAAATGGAGCGGATTTTTTACTCCAGTGCGGATCTCAAGTCTGCAGCAGCACTGCGGGCACTTGTAGGTGGCAGAGGAACGAAAGCGAAGTCGTCCTCGATGTGAGGAGTGAGAATTGCCTCTGTGGTCGCGGTGTCCAGTGTGAGTGAGATCGATGTTGAATTCGATGTTTTTGATCCACGTGGGATACTATCGACCGGCTCTAGGTTGGCGATACTAGCAGATTCTGGAGCAGCTTTTAGATCCTCAAATTTTCGGGCTGTGGTGAGAACTCGAGTTTCGAATGAGCCCATCGCGCTGTTGTAATGTTCGACAGCATTTCCTAACGAGCGGCCAAGTTTTGCGAAATGATCAGCAAGTTTCCCGAGTCTTTCGTGTAGAGTGCGTCCGAGTGCCGAAATTTCTCTGGCATTTTCAGCGATGGATTCTTGGCGCCAACCGTAAGAAACTGCGCGAAGCAGGGCGATAAGAGTGGTGGGTGTGGCGAGGATGACTCCTTGGTCGACGCCGCGCTCTATCAGGCCTGGATCACTCTGGAGGGCAGCGGAGAAAAACGACTCACTGGGAAGAAAAAGTACGGTGAATTCTGGGGTCTGGGCAAATTGTGCGGTGTAATTCTTCGAGGAAAGTTGTTGGATGTGGGTGCGAACTTGTCTCGCGTGGCGGTGAAGTGCTTCCTCGCGGATGGCATCGTCGGTGGTTTCGAGTGCGTCGAGATAGGCGTCCATGGGCGTCTTAGAATCCACCACGATGGTTTTGCCACCGGGTAGTCTAACTATTAGATCTGGACGTAGTTTTTTACCCTCGTCGGTGGTGGCAGTGTGTTGAACTTCGAAGTCGCAGTGTTCTTGCATTCCGGCGAGTTCGACGACGCGGCGCAGTTGCATTTCGCCCCATTGACCGCGTCCGGTAGGCTGGCGGAGGGCCTTGACGAGTGATGCTGTTTCGCGTTGGAGTCCGAGTTGCCCTTCACCAAGTGCGCGGACTTGTTCTCGAAGTTCCGAGTAGGCACCCTCGCGGGATTTTTCAATTTCGCCGATTCGGATTTCGAATTTCCCGAGTGATTCCGCGACTGGTGTGATTAGAGTTTCGATAGCGACCTTGCGTTTTTCAATTTCGCCCTTGGCTTCCTCGGTTTGGGTGGCGAGTGAAGATTTCGCGAGTTGGAGAAATTGCTCTGACGACGAGCGGAGAGCGTCGGCGGAAAGGGCTTTAAAAGTGTCGGATAGTTTGATTTCCGCGCGTTCGAGCAGGGCTTGTTTTTCGTGGGCGGATTTCATTTCGCTTTCGAGGCGGGCGCTGATTTCGGTGAGTTGATTCCGAAATGATTGGGATTCTTGTTCGTTGCGCTCGGCTTGGGACGCAGAGAGTGCGAGGCGTGCCTCGGTGTCTGCGGTGCGACGTTCTTCTGATTTCAGGCGTTCGGCGGCGGTGGCGAGTTTGCCAGCGGCAGCGAGGCGGGTGTAGAGCCAGCCGATGAAAAGTCCGATTATCGCGGAGATGATTTGGGGGAGATGGGGTGTGAGTTGTTGTAACATCGTGGTTTTATTCTTGCGGCTTGCGGTTTACTCGGTTTCGTAGAGGTGTTGCCAGTTTCATCCGTATCTATCGAGTGGCTGGCCGATAGGCAAATCAAACTCCTCACACCAATGGCATTTACACTTCCTGAACTTGGCTTCTCGTACGACGCACTCGAACCCTCCATCGACGCACGTACGATGGAAATTCATTATTCAAAGCATCACCAAGCTTACATCACCAACCTCAACAACGCTCTCGCGGGCAAGCCTGACTTAGAATCCAAGACTGCGGATGCAATAATCCGTGATTTAGCAAACGTGCCGGAAGACATCCGTGGTGCGGTGCGCAACAACGGCGGCGGTCATGTGAACCACTCGTTTTTTTGGAAAGTCATCGCACCAGGTGGTGCGCACGCGCCATCTGGCGAACTTGCGGCAGCCATCGACAAAGCATTTGGTTCGTTTGATGCATTCAAGGAAGCTTTTGCGAAAGCTGGCGCTACCCGCTTCGGTTCGGGTTGGGCGTGGCTTTGCAAAAAGGCCGATGGCTCGCTCGTCGTTTGCTCTACGGCAAACCAGGACAATCCAATCATGGGTTCTGCGTTCGGGGGGTGCGGTAATACCCCACTTCTCGGTCTGGATGTATGGGAACACGCATACTATCTCAACTATCAGAATCGCCGTCCCGAATACATTTCCGCATTTTGGAATGTGGTCAACTGGGATGTGGTGGCTGCAAACTTCGCGGCTTAAGTTTATCTAACATTCTTCAACCGGAAGAACCATCGCATCCGTTATAATTCAGCGGATGCGATTTTTTATTTTTTCTAACGCACTAAGATTTAGGAAGAAAAAATTCACGTTGTTTGGTCGAGATCGGCATGCCAATTTTTTCCATCACTCTGAGCATGTCTTCCCAAAGATCGCGCTTGGTTGAGTGAGTGGTGTTAGTTTGCAGCAGTGTGCTTGGATGATAGGTCACGATGGTAGGCTTGCCGTTGCATGTTAACCACTGGCCTCGCAGAGAAGGGACTGATCCGGAGACTCCTAACAATCCTTCCGCAGTGGTTTCGCCTAGAATGATGATGCATTCTGGGTTTACGATTTCGATTTCCATGTGGAGAATAGGCAGGAATGCGGCCATTTCCTGTGAGCTTGATTTGCGGTTGTTCGTCGTTTGACGCGGTGCTGCAGGCCTAAATTTGACTATGTATGAAATGTAAACTTCCTCGCGAGATAGTCCCATCGCTTTGAGGATGTCGTCGAGTTTTTGGCCGGATTCTCCGCTGAAAGGTTTCGCCTCACGTTCTTCGTGGTGACCTGGAGCTTCACCCACCAGCAAGATCCGTGCTTGAGGATTTCCGCTGCCGAAGACCATGGTTTCTCGCAGCGATTCAAGGGCGCAAGATGCTGGCCAGTTAGATGTTTGGCGTCGTAGAGACTCGAGTTGTTCGATGGCTGAATCGCCGGTGACCGTTAGATTGGCAGCGACTGCGGTGGGCTTGGTGGTGGGAGCAGGTTCCGTTTGCTGAGTGCTATTTTGGGAATTGATGCCATTTTTAGCGATGGAGAATAGCCGGCGGAGTCCGCTGCGAGCATCGTCATCCAAGTACACATGAGAGACACCGCGCGCTTGCTCGGCGGTGAGAAATTCAAGGAAGACATCGACAGGGCGTATCACATGGAAAGATTATCGAAGAGCCTTGTGGTGTGCAACCGCTGGATTTGTGAAATTCTTGGTGGATTTCTTTGAAACAAACGGGATGGCATCGCAAGGTTCGGACGCCACATCGTCAGAGGCTTCTTCTTGCGGGTTGAGTGATCTTGGGGCAAGTTGAAGTCGATTCCGCTGGTGATGAATCTAATTTTCCATCTCGATCATGTCAGATAATCCTCAATTGCCCGTTCGGGACTCGGCGTCGCGTGAGTTTTCTTCTCCGCGGTTATGGAGTACTCTGCGGAAGGCCGCGCTTGTGGCGGGGAGGAAGACTTTGCTGATCGCGCTGACGCTTTTTTATTGT
>VFJU01000522.1 GCA_009885905.1 Verrucomicrobiota bacterium | reverse complement strand
TGCGGATAAAATCAACAAACCGCTGGAAGGTTCTGGGATCGGAACCAACGGGTTGATAGGGTTGTCCAAGAAAGAATTCGCACTGATGCCCAGAATTTTCGGGTCAGCCTCACCGTCGTTGGTGATTCTTAATCCCCATACAAAGGATTCCCGTTGAGTGTCCATGTCAGGCCGCTCAAAAAATTTCGCAACGGAAAAAACCGTTAGGGCTTGAGCTTGGGTCTGGAAAGAATCCTTCGAAGCGACTCCCGTGTTCCAATCGTAAGCGGTATAAGAAGATCCACCATTCCCACCTAACTTTAAAGTATTGCCTGAAGCATAAGGATTACCTTGGTAGTCCAGAGCCGTGACTTGGAAGGCGCTATTTCCCCAACGCTCACTCACAAGCACGTAGTCATCGATGGTAAGTGCCCGGTAAAACAGAATATCTAATTGTGGGGTATTTGTCGTGCGAGCGGGCGTGACGTAATCGTTGAATGCGTAGTTTCGAAGATCGGTGTCGGTACTGGTGCCCGCGAATGCGGTTGCGTAACTGGAAATATTGTTTGTCGCGCTTTTGGTCGTGACGCCATTATTGAAAACTCCAATTCCGGCAGAATTTGCAAGGTTAGGATCAACATTCACCACCTTGGCTGCCTCAGTGTTGAAATATGAAAGATGAACATTTACCGGCGACCCATCTGAGATGTTTACGCTTTTTACGTTGATAGGACTGTTGCTACCGCCACGAGTGACACCTGTCTCTTCGGTGTTCTGGGTGACGTCGGTTCCACCGATGGTGAGAACAACTTGCTTGATGGCCATGTTGTTAACACCCGGGGTGATTTGAATAATTGCGGCTTGGCAAGGAAGCAAAGCTAAGGCCACTGAGGCACATGTAAAAGGGAGGATATTCATAACCTCACTATTCAACCTCACGGCACAGTATTGTAAAGGTAAAAAATAAAAAAAACTAACACTGTTAAACTAGTTAAGCTATATTAATTATAATCTTATTAAGCATCGCTGACTGCCCAGCCAATCAATAACGGTCGAAACGTAGACGTAAAAATCTTGGGGTGGATGGAGTCGCCCCGAATGCTTCTCTGGCACGCACCGTTTCGACAGCACCAGTGCTCAGAATTTCCAAAGGAAGGACTTGCCACGTGCTAAGGTTTCCAGAAATTTCCGCGTTATAATGAACTCCTGGCAAATTGGCGGGACGGGTGAAGGTCAGTGAAAATCCACCAGCATCGATCACCCCTTTGAGTGGCGGGGTGAATTGTCGCGGATGCGTGCCCAAGGCATACTCGGCGAGATTTTGGATAAGATCTGAATCGGGATCCCCAGCATCCGAGGCCATTCCAGCAGACTGTTCGAGCGCGGTGAAATAGGTATTTTTCCACAACGCCCATGAATCCGCCGCGACGGCGAGCGTCCCGGTGGCGGTACCTTGATAATTCGGGTCGGTGATTGTTGCGGTGATGGCGTAACTGCCCGCGGCGGTGGGCGGCGTGGTGGAGCCGCTGTAGAGGATCGCGACACTACGCCCAGCTGGAGTCGTGGTCGCGGTCACGGATTTCGGAAATCCATCGTAGGTTTGATTCAAATTTGTTAAATTAACGGCAGCGACTGCACGTGTCACCGTGACGATTGAAGTGTTAGAAAATACCCCACTACTCGCCGTGACAATGAATGGACCTCCAGCGGTCGTCGCAATAAAAATACCGTTAGAATTCAACGTGCCACCACCAGTCGTAGACCAACTGTAAGTACCAGCCATCGCTTGATTGAACTGATCTGATAATGAAGCGGTAAAAGTTTGAGAAGCATTTACCGGCAAAGTGACTGTTGCAGGGGTGAGATTGAGACGGGTGGCAGCCTGTACCACCCTGACTTTGATCACGCTGGCAATGCTAAGCCCCGGTAAGTCCTGGACGTTCACCGAGAGCGTGTAATTTCCAACTGATTGGAAAGTCGCGGTGCAATTCTTGGCGGCATTGGTCCCATTGACTGAGAACGCTACGGTGCCACCCGTGCCACCTGTTTTGCTCCAAGTGTATTTCAACGCCGCTTCACCACCGTCATCCGTTGCCGCCACCGAGAGCCCCACCGAGGTGCCACGGACGATTTCATAAACCGACAAATCCGAATCGGTCACCGTCTCCGTGGACGAACTATTCGCTGCGCTGGCAATCACTGGGGCGGCATTTACCGGGATGAGGAAAGCCCGCATGACGGCCATGTGTTGCATATTGGTCGCGCCACTATCGGTCACTAACACCGGCGCAACTTCAGCCAGCGGCGTGTAAATGCGGCTATCAAATACCAACCCGTTGTTAAATGTTCTGGAGCCGATGATCAGTGGGGTTTTTCGTGCGTTTAACTCCGTATCTGCAATCACCCAGTCGTAGGGCTCATTACGACCCGCATTGGTGTCACCATCACCTGCGGAATCCGCGGGCCATGGGGAGCTCGTCACAAAACCACCTGCTAGAGTGGTGACACAGGCCTCCGTACGGCTGTAAGTGTTGAAATCTCCCCCTAAGACAAGGTAGTCCGCCGCAGGAATATTTGCGTTGATGTAGGCGATGAGCTGCGATGCCTGGCTGTTTCGCTGAGCTAAGTCGGAACTGCTGCTGGATGCCTTCAGATGCACGCTGACTGCCCATAGATTGACGTCTCCTGGAATATCAATTTTCGCCCATGCAAATTCCCGATCCGTCAACGTGCTGTCATTCCATGAGCCGGAAGAAAGAATCGGATAACGACTGATGATTCCGTTAGGAATACCGCCTGTCCCACGGAAATAATAAAAAGTGTTACCAAAATTTTCATCCACCCACGCTCGAATATTTGCCGTTGAGTTGCTCGAATAATTGAACTCCTGCACCAGCGCGATATCGGGATCAAGACCCTGAAAAATGCGGTTCCCCTCACCTGGGTCATAAGACTGTCCATTTCCGCTCGTGGTGTTCGCGGCCATGATACGGATCACCGTGTCGGCGGAGACGCTAAATCCGGATAGGATTGCGAAAATAGCAACAAGGCCTGATAAGATGGGTTTCAAGATGTGATGACGAACTACTGCAGAATTTAAGCCAGTTTTCTGATGATTCATTTATAGTCCAGCATAACGCCAATTAGCACACGTGACGAAAATGTCACCTAATCACACCTTCGCGGCGAATGCCGCTACCAAGCGCCTGAGTCCTTCGATGATGATTAGCGAAATGATAACAGGGGCGGCCTGTTGGAGTTGAGGTAGGTATTCGGAAATCATTGGCACAACGCAGCGAAGTTGTCGCCGACATGGCGAGTTGGCAAGAAAAGCTGCACACCGTCCTCAGATGCGAGTTCATCGCCGTTAGAGGAACCACCACGTTAGCGATTGCAGCCGAAACGCGCAGAATCTGATCACGAGCCGCAGACTTTACTGGAGGAAAGTAGTAGCAAGCGAATCGGTGGCGTTGACGAGACCCAACGACTCCCCGAAGCTTATCTCGATGAGCGAAATGATCTTGGGTATCGACTTGGGCACGACGAACTCCGCAGTTGGCGTGGTGGACTCGGGATTTCCCATTCTTTTGGCAAACGAAGAGGGTCGCCGGATCACGCCCAGCGCTGTTTGGATCGGAGAGGATGGCAGCATGGAAGTCGGAGCCAAAGCCTTGCGGCGGCGCGCGCTTGCACCCGACCGCGTCGTCACGAGCATCAAACGCCTAATGGGTCGTCGGACGAGCGAACTAGAGGGAAATTTCCCAATCTCTCTCAGCCCAGGTCTGGATGGATTGCCTAGAGTTCTCGGTAAATCCGCTGAGCAAATCAGCGCCGAAATTCTGCGTGAAATGAAACGTATCGCCGAGTGGCGAATGGGCGTGGAAATCACCAAAGCAATCATCACCGTGCCCGCCTATTTTCATGACGGCCAACGGGCGGCTACCATGCGAGCCGGTGCACTCGCGGGGTTAGATGTTGTTAGAATTATCAACGAACCCACAGCCGCCGCACTGGCGTATGGCTTGGACAAACTCGGCGAAAAAGCCCGCGTGGCAGTTTACGACCTTGGCGGCGGCACCTTTGATCTAACTATTCTTGAAATTCAAGATGGCGTCTTCCAAGTACTCGCCACCCATGGCGATACACAACTCGGTGGAGACGACTTGGATGCACTCATCCTCGAATGGGTGTTGCGAAATTCGGCAATCAGTGAGATCGACCCCAACACGCGAGTTCGTCTAACTGCGGAGGCTGAGCGGGTAAAACTTGCCTTATCCACCGACCATCAAGCGATCTTCCGCGTGCCGTTTTATGACGGGATTCGTAGCTTGGAACTAACCATCACTCGCGCAGATTTGGAAAAACTTGCCGCACCATGGATCGGAAAAACCCTACAAATTTGCCGAAAAGCACTCGCGGATGCCGCACTTAAGCCGCAAGACCTCAGCGCCATCGTCGTGGTGGGTGGCAGCACCCGGATGCCGTCTGTCCGCCATGCAGTGAAAGAACTTTTCGGTCGTGAACCAGATATTTCACAACACCCAGACGAGGCCATCGCCATCGGCGCAACCATACAAGGCGGAGTGCTCGGTGGTTCGCTACAAAAAATTATCCTGCTAGATGTAACTCCACTAAGCCTCGGGATCGAGACCTTCGGCGGTCTAATGAACGTGCTGATTCCCCGTAACACCACCATTCCATGTAAAGCCGGTGAGATGTTCACCAACGCCGCAGACGGCCAAGCCGCGATGCACGTGCGCGTGCTTCAAGGCGAGCGCGAGATGGCCAAAGACAACTGGGAACTCGGTAACTTCAATGTCGCATTCCTTCCATCGCCCAAGGGACATGCTCGAGTGGGTGTGCAATTTAAAATCGATGAAAACGGGATTTTGGAAGCCCTCGCTCGCGATGTTTCTAGCGGAATTGATACCGTCATCCAAATCAAGAACGCGGCCGTAAACGTGGATGACGCAGCAGTGGAAGCAATGGTCAGCGAGTCGGTCGAACACGCTTTCACCGACATGGCCGAGCGGATTTACACCGAGGCAAAGATGAAAGCGGAAGAATTGCTTCCCGCTGTGGATGCCGTCTTAAGCCAAGGGCTTGTACTGGACGATGAGCGGTGCGAAATCGAGGCCGCCGCCGCTGCAGTACGCGCGGCGCTGACTGCAAGAGCGTCTACCCCCTTGAAATCTGCCGTGCAAAGACTCGACGCGGCCACCGAAGTTCTCGCGGCCCGTCTGGTCGAGCAAGCGATGGACCAAGCGCTCGAACGAAAAATTTTTACTGAATAAGAATTTCAAGTCGCTTGCCTGAACCCAATTTCCCCCCCATCCTCTGCGTAGTCTATTCGGTCCTGCCTATGTCTTCTCACCAATACGATCCATCCGCCAAGATGCCCGAGGTCGCTTCAGGCGACAGTTGGGGGGATCCTGAGGATGACTTGCGCAATCAAACGATCCGCCCGGCGACTCTGCCACAAAAGCGCCAAAGAGTCGATCACTCGGATCTCACGGCAAACGATGACCCAGCAGCAAAAGGTATTTTGATTGAGCCAAGTCCCACTTCGGTCTTCGTATTGGACCCTCAGGACCGACTCCATATTCGTGAAATCAGCGGCGAGATCACACGCTTGGTGCCGGAAGATGAACCCGCAAACAAAGTCGTGCGGCAATACACTTTCCGCGAGAAGCCCGCCGTTTTAAGTCCCAAGGAAATCTCTATTCAGCGCGAGGAAGGTTGGGGGCGCGTTTCAAAGAACACCAAGAAATGGGTCATCGGCATCGGCCTAACCACTTTTGCATTGGTAACTTTCTCTTTGTTATCTCTGCCCAAGCTCAATTCTAAAAATGCTCCTCGGTTGGATGCTAAATCGGGAGCCTACGTGGTAGAGGACAACAAAGATCATCTCGACAATAAGACACTTGAAAATTGGCAAAATCGAAAAACCGAGGTGATGAGTACTTTCAGTTACTATGCTCGCGCCACCAACCTCGATGAGTTGTTCCCACTCGTTGTGGAAAACTCAGCCAGCAAAGAGGCCCTGCGTGATCACTGGCAACCACTCGATCTTCCTGAAAATTATTTCCCTAGTAAAGATTCACCCTGGAACACCGTTTTGCTAGATGGACAACTTGTCGGATTACTCGAAGGAGCATTTCCAAATGGGTCGCCATTTGAAGCGTATTTCGTCAACCAAGGCGATCGCTTGAAAATTGACTGGAAAGCCACATCCGTTTTCGGAACTGCAAATTTCAAACAACTCCGCGATGGGATTGGCGACGGAAGCGAAATTCGCGGCACGATTACAAATTCTTCTTTTTACACTGCCACCTGGCCAGAAGCCGATTTCCAAAGCTACTGCCTCACCTACCCGGGCGAGGAAATTTCTATCTGGTGTTACGCAAAACGAGGTGACGCTTCCTTTCAAGCACTTGCACCTGTTTTTACCAAGGGATCAATCATTAGTAATTCCTCAAATTCGCAGAATGTGACTCTGAATCTTGTGCGTGGCGCTTCAAGTGCACTTCCTAACCAATGGTTGATCCGCGAAATACTTCACCTTAACTGGCTAACCTATTAGATTTTAAAAACGTGAACGATTACGATAACGATCAGTCTTGGTTTCATTGCGGGCGTTGCGGGTCTCTGTTCCTGGCAGAACCAGGCGACTTGGATGACCGTTTATGCACGACTTGCGGGCTCGATCCATCCCTTGGGATTGAAACAAAATTAACCGACCGCTCTGCGCCTAAAATTGAAAGTATACCTGAGCCAATCGACCCAGAAAAAGGCTCACGTAGAAACAAAAAACGCAACAATCTGCTGGTCAAATTAATTACAGTCTGGATTGCGTTCATTGTTTTAATCATCGTAGGTGGGCGCAAGATTTGGCCTGAACAGTTCGATCAGAAAATGTTTGCTAGCAAAGCACAGGCCACGGCCAAAGTGGCTGGCGCTGACGCTGTTCTTTTGGCAGAAGCCGGACCACTCGCTAACCAAAGCTTCTCTGGTTTCATCTCTGCAGGAACCCCAGAAGTAAGAGCTCAGTTCGTGTTCAACCCTATCAATGTCACCACACGAATGGCACGTTTTTACGAGTTAAATCCCCAAGTGACCATCGCTCCTGAGTCACTCACGCTATCCCATACCTCAGCTCTTAATATTCCGAAAGGGCGGGCGATCGAAACCATTTGGCAAACGAACGACGGGAAAAAAATCGACGCCGTATTCCTCGAACAAGACAAAGAATGGCGACTCGACTGGGAGCACTTCGCTCGCTACAGCACCTACCCGTGGACCTTGTTTCTGGCAGGAAGTGGCGATCCCGATGGCGAATTCCGTCTCCTTGCTAGACAACGTCTTGCCGAGCAACGCAAGAACGCCGACACCATTAGTATCGTCCTCTATGCGCCACGCTTCGGAGCACCCGAAGCCACACTCACTCAGTCACCTGAGTTCTTGATCAAACGGGATACAAAAAATGGTCGTATGTTAGGCGCCGCTTTCCAAATGGAAAAATCCGGTCAAAGAGTCTTCGGAGCAAATACTCCAAATCTTAATCCAGAGGGACTTATCCGTGTTCGGGTCAAGGTTCGACGATTCGATGACAAAGGAGAACGCCGCTTTGAAATCACCGAAGTGGTAGCCTGTCACTGGTATACCGTCGACGCACCTGGTGTCGATATTCCTCAGCCGCCAGTCGAAAAATAACAACTTTTGGTACCTCCAAGCTTGTGGCGCTCTTGCCAGTTATCATCACTTCTTCTGTCACAGTTAGACGCTACAAATTTCCACAGCTTGCCGGAGACTGCCATAAGGATTTTTATCTAATGGAATAAATTCCTGACCAACGAATCCCGTATAACCTGTCGCAGCGATAGCACGCATAATTGCAGGGTAATTAAGCTCTTGGCTTCCATCAATTTCATTACGCCCAGGACAACCACCAGTGTGGTAGTGGCTAAAATATCGGTGATTGTCTCGGATGGTTCGAATGATGTCACCTTCCATGATCTGCATGTGATAGATATCGTAGAGCAAGCCGAAATTAGGACTGCCAAGTAATTTGCAAAGCTCAATACCCCAGGCGCTGTGATCGCACTGGTAATCAGGATGATCGATTCGGCTGTTTAGTAACTCCATACAAAGCGTTAGCCCTAGCTCAGCAGCAAGCGGCAACAAACGACGAAGCCCGATGGAACAATTTTGAAGACCCAAATCATCTGATAGGCCCAGCCGATTTCCTGAAAAGCAAATAACTTGCTTCACCCCGGCAGCAGCGGCGGCTCGCATATGAGGAAGATAAATCGCAACAAGCGTGTCGTGATGCTCAAGGCGATTGAAGGATTTTTCAATACCACCGACTTCGGTGCCATCGGCTAATTTACCAACTGGAAAACTCATCATCGCGCAACTCAATCCATGGTGTGCAAGCACTGGCATATCTTCCGGCATGACCAGTTCGATCGATGTAATACCCAAATCCTTGGCCACGACGCAGAGGTCGTTTAGCGAAATGTTGCTGTAACACCAGCGGCAAACGGAATGATGAATCCTACCCATTAGAAAAGATCAAAGACCAAGACGCTCACGAAAATCGATCGTCCACAACCTCGCGACGATGGTCTCTTGCGCCGCCTCCATGGCGGCACGTTCTTCTGGTTGGGCATCCTCGTGACCTGCGAGATGGAGTAATCCGTGAACCATATAACGAAGAATTTCACGAGCAAGCGGCTCACCATATTCCGCTGCTTGACGCTCGGCGACTTGGGCACCGATGACAATTTCACCATGGTGAAAGGTAATCACATCGGTTGGCCCCTCGATATTCATAAAATCTCGGTGCACTTGTGCGCTAGTCACGTCGTCAACGATGGCCACCTCCAAAGTTGCAAGATGGGAAAGAGGAGAGTCATCCGCCACAGCATTTTCTAACGAAAGCCGAGCAGCTTCGTAGGCAACACTCTCTAAAGCAGTAAGCCAGTTCTCAGGAATTTCGATAGCTTCCTGGTTGTTGCCGATGATAACTTCGAGAGACATTAGAGTTATTTCTATCAAGAAAATTAAGCGCGCTTTGGCATCGGAGTCACGCGACCAGCATGAGTCGCGTCCACCACAAGACGCTTGGACGCGGAGGAAATACGATCACCTTCTTTCGGATAGTCGATACGACTGTGAAGCATGCTGCGAAGCGTGCTAGAAAAGCTGTCTTTGACGGCAACGAGTTCCCGAAGCGTGAGCGGGCAATCATCAAGCTGACCGTCATTGATCTTGGCGTAAACCAGATCGTCGACCATTGCCTTGATTTTCGCCGGCGTGGGTTTTCTGAGAGCCCGAGACGCGCTTTCAACGGTATCTGCTAAGGCAATAATTCCGCTCTCGCGCGTACTTGGGCGCGGACCTGAATACCGAAAATTTTTCTCTTCCACGTTTGGAAGGTCTTCTGGATTTTCAATACGACGGTCGACTTTATCCATCTCATTCTTTTTCTGCTCCTGTGCACGACGATAAAAGAAATAAACCAGAGAGTCTCCGTGATGCTCTTGAATGACGTCGATAATCCGTGGGTTGAGCTTGTTTTTTACGGCGAGGTCGACCCCGTCCTTGACGTGGGCAATGATGATCAGAGAGCTCATCGTCGGCGTAAGCGTATCGTGCGGATTCTCTGCATCACCATGTTGATTTTCGATGAAATAACCTGGTTTTTTTAGTTTTCCGACATCGTGAAAGTAGGAACAAACTCGGCACATTGGAGCGTTGGCACCTATTTTTTCAGCAGCAGCTTCTGCAAGAGCGGCGACCACTAAGCTGTGGTGGAAAGTGCCAGGCGCTTCTAACTGCATCTGACGGAGCAGTTTGTGGTTAAGATCACTGAGTTCTAACCAGCTGATATCTGTCGTTAATTGAAATCCACCCTCGAAAATTGGAAGCAATCCACTAATCAATAGGGCAGTCATCACCGCTGTACCAAAAGCCGCTGCACCGCCGCTTAAAAAAACTTGCAAGTGATCCATCGCATCCGACCCGAAACACGCTGCAATATTCAATCGCCCGAGGATCATTCCAAGTAAAAGTGTCACCGCACCAACGGCGAGACCCGCCTGTAGAAGTTGGATTCGTTTTCGTAATTGATACGCGAGCAGCACAGTCGTCATTCCGCTGACGAGACTTAGAATCATATAGCCAAGCACATCCTGTTGCGGAACTAACAGACATCCGATTAGTGTTACATAAACCGCAGCAAAAGAAGCCACCGCACGACCTAATAGAACACCAAATAACATCGGTGCTAGAGCAAATGGTACTAAGAAAAAACGAAATACCTCGGGCATTGCCCCAGAGTCGACAAGACCCATCACCGCACGCACCAGTAGCAAATGCACCATCAACCCACCAAGCACGAGAACCACCCGACTGTTACGCCGACAAGAAGATTGCAAACCGACTTGAAACATCACAACCGCAGTCACTGCGATCACGAACCCGCATAGGGCACCCTTCAGCGGGTCGTTCGTGTAGGCATTTCCCGCTGAGGCCTTCAGTACCAGCACCGAGTTGGCGACTGTAAAAATGGCATACAGGGCAAATTTGACCCAATTGCTATCCTCCAATGTTTGGATGACAAGGTTCTGGCTGTGAACTCTACGCTTCCGTCCTGAAGAGAGTCCCAGTTGGGCCAAGCGCCAGCGTTTAATGGCATCTAAAAATCCCACGGCAGTATCTAAATGGATGGTGAAGAGGAAATCTCATCTGAGGCACCCCTGCGGGTTTCTACGCTATGGAAGATTCCGAGGCTTGGCAATCTGCAATTCAATGCGGCAAATCAGTGGAAATCTGAGCAAAAGGCCTTATTTCCCGAGTAACCATGAAACATGTGGCGTGTAGAGATCTGGCTCGAGTAAGAACGAATCGTGACCCTTGTCAGAGTGAACGGTGATATGCATCACATCGACTTTGGCGTCCTCAAGATGTTTCACTAACTCCGCCTGCTCCTCGGGGTAAAAACAAAAATCCGAGTCGATTGAAAAAACCAACCAGCGCTGACCCGCGAGGCTGGCCCGCTTGAATAAGCCGGATGGCGTTTCCGCTGTCCCCTGCTCTATGGCATTGTAGCGTGACCATAAATCCACGATCCGCAGGTAAGTATTCGCATCGAATCGACGCACGAATTTCTTGCCTTGGTGAAGCATGTAGCTCTGAAATTGGTCACGAACTCGGTACCATGCGAGCACGTCGTCAGGCTGCACAACGTCCTGGCGCGCTCGACTCTCGAAAGAATCCAAATGAACAAAAGTCTTGTGCGAAATCATTCGCGCCAAGACCAATCCATAAAGCGGTGGTGATGCATCGTAATAATCCCCCCCGTTAAAATAAGGGTCATTTTCTATCGCTAAAATTTGCTCAAACAGGATGAGCCGATTTAAAACCGTGGTTTTGAACCCCGAAGCGATGACCACAACATTACGAACGCGCTCGGCATACGTCGTGGCGAATGTCAGCGCAATCAATCCACCCACCGATGGGCCAACCACTGCGTGTAAAGTTTGAATCTGCAAATAATCTAGCAGACGTGCGAAGACTTCTACCTGATCTGCTGCTGACACCGCTGGAAATGATGCGCCCCATGGCTTTCCTGATAGAGGATTCAGCGAAGCGGGTCCTGTGCTGCCGTAGCAGCCACCGAGATAGTTTGCACAAACGATGAAATACTTATCGGTATCCAAAGCCTTACCTGATCCAATCATCGATTCCCACCAGCCCTCGTGCATCTCAGGCTGCCAGAGATCGCCGATCCCATCGATACTTGAATTTATACCTGCAGCGTGGTGCGAACCTGATAGTGCGTGAAACAGAAAAATGCAGTTAGAGCGTTCCGCATTTAGCGTTCCCCAAGTTTCATAGGCAAGAATGACTCCCGGTAGTTCACCACCATCGCGAAGCCTGACCGGATCGGCAGGGCTTCCAGTTTGAAAAAATTGTGTGCAAGTCTCGGCGGGCATTCCTTGAGCCTAGACGGAATCCGGTATCTAAGGCAAGGGCGACTGTGGTCAGTGACTTAACACCCTGAACATCTCCCGCCAAGTATGACAAAAAAGAACCATCCTTGCCAGCAAGTCGTTCGGCTGTTATTCACCAAACGTCATTCATACCATGAAGTTTTTATCCATCTTCTCGCTAGCTCTCTTCGTTTGCGCTTGCGCCCCTTCGAAGGGACCCACCATAAAATCCGTAGGTGTTAGTCCCGAGCGAATCGGCCTCGGGTTTCTTCCTGAACAAGCTGAGAAAGGCGCATTGTTCAAATACTATCAACCAACAGCCGAATCAAAATGGCGAAATAATTGGACGTCGGCGTTAGATCTCACTGGGGTCTCGTGGAATGACTCGCGAACTGCAACCCTCATTTCTCCAAGTTACGTGGTGATGGCAGCCCATTTTGCTCGGCCCGCTAGTGTGCCAGTCATGTTCCACGATAAAAGCGGTAAACCCTATGAACGTTTTATCGCTAAGGTTAGATCACTCGCAGGTGTCGCCGACATCGCTGTCGCAAAGCTGAATCTACCACTTCCATCTTCAGTCAAGAGTTACCGCTTCGCCAAGCCAAGTGAAGCTAGCATCGGCCGTCCTGCCATCGTGACTGACCAGACAAAAACGCTCTCAGTTCATCAGATCGCTGCAGTTTCTGGAGGCATGATCCGGCTAGGCTATATCCCGGAAATCAATCCAGTCTATGGCCGAAACCTAATCGTCGGCGACAGTGGTAATCCATCGTTTCTAATCGTAAACGGCCAACTCGTCCTTCTCGAAACACACACCACTGGTGGCCCTGGCGCTGGACCATTTTATGGTGACCCGACCATACAAGCCGCAATCCGTGCAGCTATTGCTGAGATGGATCAATGACAGACAGCCCTGGCAATTTTTGTAAGGCAGGAACAAATTATGCGAGACCAGCCCGAACGAGGAGTGGTTCTTGTTCGGGATCACGCCCCATAAAGCGCCGATAAAGTTCATCCGCTGGGGACGAGTTTCCTTTGCTGAGAATATGCTCGCGGAATGCCGCGCCCGTCGCGCCATTTAGCAATCCTTCCTGCCTGAAACGGGTGAAAGCGTCGGCATCCAGAACTTCTGCCCACTTGTAGGAATAATAACCTGCTGCGTATCCAGTAGGGCTACTGAAAAGATGGTTGAACCGTCGCATCATTGAAGGAGTTAGAGTCTTGAGCGGTGCATGGTACTCCGATAAAACCTCTCGATCCACAACATCAAGATCTTTACCTATAAAATCTGTTAGGCGCATATGAAGTTCGAGGTCAAACTTGGCGAATGAAAGTTGTCGCATAAATGCTGTCGCACTTCGGTAGTTTTTTGCTGCGATCATCTTGACAAATAACTCCTCAGGAATCGCCTGCCCAGTTTCAAAATGCCGAGCGAAAAGGTCCAGTGACTCACGATCCCAACAAAAATTCTCCATGATCTGAGATGGCAACTCAACAAAGTCGCGTGGGACATTAGTCCCAGACAATGATTTAACTTCGACGTCACTTAGTAAACCATGAAGCAAGTGACCGAACTCATGGAAAATCGTCTCGACTTCACCGTGTGTTAGAAGGGCGGCTTTTCCGTCGACCGGCGGACTCATGTTGCCAATGATCAGGCCGAGATGCGGTTCCCCACGCTCACCCGTTTTCAACGAGTTCATCCAAGCGCCGCCACGCTTTGATTCACGAGGATGCCAGTCTGCATAGAATGACCCAAGATGAGCTGAAGTTTCACCATCATGAATTTCATAAAATTTGCACTCAGGATGCCAAGTCTCGACGGCGCTCGAAGCGGCGCTGTTTGCACCCGGTTCAAGATACACCGATTCCACTTCACGAATGGATACCCCGAAAAGGCGTGAACCGATTTCAAACATGCCAGCCATCACTCCATCTACGGGAAAATATGGGCGCAACTCCTCCTCGTCCAAATCGTAGTTTGCCTTGCGTTGCTTCTCTGCCCAATAGGCCACCTCCCACGGTTCTAACAAATCAACAGCTTGTCCAGATTCGCTTGCCTTGTATTGGGCCAGTTGTTCGCATTCCTCAATGAAAGCAGGCTGGATTCGAGCGTGGATGTTTTCGACAAATTCGAGAGCCCCAATCCCCGACTTTGCCATACTTCGAAATAATGTTAGGTCTGCGAAATGTTGATAACCGAGAATATGCGCTTTCTCTTGTCGCAGCTCAAGTATGCGCCAGACGAGCTCGGTATTTTCAAATGCACCTGTGGCACCAACCCTCGAAGAAGCCTCCCACACTTGGCGGCGAACGTCTTCGTCGTGAAGGTGCTGCATGATTGGAAACATCGAAGAAGCCTGCAAAGTGAAGCGCCACGCTGGAGCCTCATGCCCCTTGGCACGAGCGTTCGCGGCGGCTCCCGTGATTGCAGATTCTGGCAATCCCTCGAGTTTCGACTCGTCAGTGATCACTAACTCCCAAGCGTTGGTTGAATCCAAAACATGCTCAGAATATTCCTTGGTAAACAAAGATAACTCCGCCTCAATCTCTGCAATTCGGGCTTTTTGATCTCCATTAAGATCTGCACCAGAGTTTCTAAAGTCGGATAGTGTTTCTTCGACAAATCGCTGCTGGACGCTTGTCAGCTTACTCATCTCGGGCTTCGCGTTCACCGCTTTCATCACAGCCCATAGCCGAGAGTTCAAGGCGAGAGATGAATAATAATCTGTCACGGCCGGCAGCATTTTCCCCATCGCCTCGCGTTGGGCGGGCGCGTCACAAACCGAGTCCAAGTGGTCAAGACGACCCCATCCATCGTTAAGGGGTTGACTGGCTTTCTCGAACGCCAAAAATGTCGATTCATACGTTGCGGCAGAATGATCCTGCGAGCAGATCACTTCGATATTTTGCTTCGCGAGTTCTAACGCATGAAGAATGTCTGGCTCAATCGATTCAGGAACAAGAGTGGACCAACGGACATGAAAATGAGGTGCGAGAAAAGGATGCATTGGGTATGTGGGATGTGAATCTCATCGATAATTGAGACACAAAAATATTAATCGAAAATATCTCAAAATGACAACCCAATCGGCAGACTGAAATCACCATCCACATTTCCCTGGGTCTTTACCCCATCCGAAAATCAG
>VFJU01000427.1 GCA_009885905.1 Verrucomicrobiota bacterium | reverse complement strand
CCGGAAGCGTTTGAAAACTTCAAAAGCGTGACATCATTTTTCATCCGTAATTTATTCATGCACAGAGCTTTTCAAAAATGAAATTTCCTGTTAACCGGACACTCGTGATCTCAGCCAAACAACGGCGATCCGAAACGCAACAATCAAACCTATTCATTTGTCTGAAACTTTAAATTGTCCGTGTATCAGTTAGAACGAGCGCGGCGAGCTTGGATAAAGGAGCGGACTGCCAAAACAATAAATCCGATAGAGAGCAAGGAGTTGACGGATTGCGAGATTTTGGCCGCTGGATTTTCGACTGTGCCGTTAAAAATATCGGGGAGAAAGCGAAGGGATCCTATTGTGCCGAAAAGACTGATGAGGGCTACGAGAACGGCGGCATGCATCGCATGTTTTCGTAGATTTTCTTTGCGCGATAGGAGTGCAAAGAAAACAAATAAAACGCCAAAAGCGCATGGGATGAGGGCAGTTTTATGGGCGGAACCAGTTAGGATAAATCCTGCGACGCCAAGAATTAAGTAGGCAAAGCCAAACAGATAAGTAGTGCAAGTCATGGGATGAAAGTAACAGCAGAAAGCTCTCAGGATAGTAAAAACAGAAAAAAGGGGGGAAGCTGAAGCGCTGAAATTTTGAGGCACTCCGTACGCTTCGCTGGCGCTGAAGGCGTGACATGCTCACCAATCCGAGCTCTGACAGGTGTGTGAAAACCCTAAATCTCAGAGCATAGTATCGGTCCGACGGCGGGTATGTCGTTGAGAAAATTGTCGACGAAGATGTTGGAGTGCAAGTCAAGATACGCTTTAATGACCGTCGCGGACCATGCTGTCCGCGCTGCGCGGGTGGACTTTCGCGGGATTTACCAAACCACGCACACGCCTGAGCAGGCAGAATCCTGTCTGAGCGATTGGTGCGCCGCGGCCTTGGCTCTGGGCTGCAAACGATCTGTCGTTTCGCTAGGGGATTACTAAGAGCCGTGAAGAGCTTCACCGCCTACATCAAACACCGCATCACCTCCAGTCTCATCGACGTATTCAATAACCAGTTGGCCCAGATTGATCCACCGCTCGCGTGGCATCACCAATCTCGGGTTCCTGTTTTTCAAAATGAGAGTGCAATCACTTCAGCAAAACTGTCGGAGAGCCCAAACAAATTTCACGCGCGACGTTGTAAAATAAGCTCACCAAAAATGTTTGAATCGTTCGTTTGACACGACCATTGGAATCGTTTGATTCTTCTCTGCGTATGCAAATTTCGAGGGAGCAAGAATCTGGGGCCAAGCAAAAATTACGAATTGCTGCGGAGCAATTATTTGCGGAAAAGGGCTTCGAGGCGGTGTCGGTGAGGGACATCACCCAGCGGTCGAAGTCGAATGTGGCAGCGGTGAATTACCACTTTGGCAGTCGTGACGGATTGGTGGCGTCGGTGTTGGAGCGCTGCGTTGCACCGGTAAACGCGGAGCGCATCGCAAGACTGGATAAGTTGGAGAAGAAAGCGCCGGGAAAAGTTGTGGCGTTAGAGGATTTGATCGGGGCGTTCGTGTATCCGCTCGTGCATGGGGTGGAGAAATCCGAGCTTTCCGAGAATTTGTATTATCGCCTGTTAGGACGGGCTTTGGCGCAGCAGGTTGATGGGTTGCCTCAGCAGATCGAAGAACAGATGCAAGGAGTCATGCGGCGATTCACCCGAGCGTTTGGAAGAGCGCTGCCTACGGTTTCGGAAGCAGACATGGCGTGGAGGATTCATTTCATGGTGGGAGGAGTGGTTTGGCTACTGATGCGGCAGGGCGGCGGAAGTCCAGTGGTGCAGGGCAAGGGGCAAAGCGTGGCGATCGAGACCGCGCTCGGTCGTTTGGTGCGATTCGCTGTGGCCGGTGTGGGTGAGGGGCACGAGCTGGATGCACAGGCGGCGAAGGGTCCACAAGTGTTGTTTGATTTTTAATCGGTTGGATGCAAAGCGCTGTCGAATTCTGCGGGCAGATTTTTTCGGGTTGTAACGAGAAAGATATCAATTTCGAAGTGTTCAAATCTGCAGACTCTCTTAGTTTCTTGCCCCATGTCTGTTAAAATTCGTTTCACCACCGCCACGGCAACCGGTCTTGTTCTTGCTAGAGTCGGACACCCTCAACGCGATGAGCCGCTACAGACTTCCAAAGAGGTTTTTAAAATCGAGGAAAACGATCAAGAGTCACTCTGTGCGATTTTTCTCAAGTCGTTTAAAAACCTAACGGGTTATCGGTTCAGCCATCATTCATCGCTCGACCAGCACGAGATGAATCTCTGTGCAACGGCCATTTTTACCTCAGAAGATGGATTATTAGAAAAAGGCTGCGATATCGCCAAGCGCCTATACGCCAAGTCAAACCACCCTAACATCAAGTCTGGGGATCTGTGTATTTCCCATATCAAGGGCATCGACGTCGATGGGACTACCACGCAAGGACTCTGCATTCTCAAGTCCGAGAGTGTGGTGCCATTTTTGAGTATTTCCACACGTGATGGCGATCTTGAACTCCACACCGAGCAAGGCATCAATCCTGAAAAAATTGACAAAGGATGCCTCATCATCAACCACCAAGCGGCCAAGGGATACTACGTACTCACCTTTGATCGTAGTGGATCAGATTCGCGTTTTTGGGTTCGTGATTTTCTTGGTGTGATTCCCATCACCGACAGTCCATTCCTCACAAATAAATATGCGAGTATGGCGGTGGATTTCATGGAGAAGGAGAAGAAAGTAAAACCGAGCACATCAGATGATGCGCCACCGTGGGGCGCTTCAAACGCCGCGCGAGATGCCATTACTTACTTTGAGGGAAAAGAAAAATTCAGCCTTCATGAGTTTGAGGAGGAAGTACTCAAGACCCCTGAAGCCAAGGCTAAGTTCGCGGAGCATCGGAGTAAAATTGAGCAGGAGCAGGGACACAAATTAGATGATGACTTTGAGATATCCAAAAAAGACGTCAACAAAGCAAAGAAGAAAATCCGTTCGACGATGAAGTTAGACACGGGTGTGGAAATCCGTCTCAAGCCCACGCTTGCCGCCAAGCCAGATCAAGTGTTAGAGCATGGCTACGATGAGGCGCGAAAGATGAAGTTTATTAAGATCTACTTCAACGAAGACTTGAGCGAGTGACGATGGTGTGCGTGAGTTTCGCGGTAGACCCATGCGGTGCCTTATCGAGTTCCCTCATAGAGGGTGCATACGCCGAAAGTGATCGGGGTGGCGGTGGTTTTAGTGTAACCGCAAGATTCTAACAAATCAGTCATGACCTTGCCGGAGGGGAACGCTTCGATGGAGCCGCCCATGTATTCGTAAGCGTCTTTTTGCCCTGTGAGCAAGCCGGCCATGTGGGGAAGCACGTTGTGGAGGTACCAGCGGTAGGGAACCCGCATGATTCCGTTAGGTAGTGAGAAATCGAGAATCAACAATCGACCGCCGGGCTTGAGGATGCGGTGCATTTCACGCAACGCGGCAGGATAGTCCGCCATGTTGCGCAGGCCGAATGCGACTGTGACGACGTCGAACTCAGCTTCTTGAAAAGGCAGATCTAGCGCATCCGCAACTAAGGTTTTCGCCATGCCACGTTGAGTCGCATGGACGAGCATGTCTGCACAGAAATCCGAGGCGATGACATCACACAGCGGGCATTGATCTTGGATTTCTAGAGCGAGGTCGCCAGTACCACTGGCCACGTCCAACAGACGAGACGGCTTCCACTTGCGGATTCTTGCGGTGACGATTTTACGCCACACGATGTCCATTCCAAAGCTGAGCACGTGGTTGGTGAGCACGTAGCGATCCGCGATTCTTGCGAAGGCGTCATGGACGTAAACTGCGTCAGGCATACGGGATGGGTAAACCAGATGAGGCTTTGAACAAGGTCGAATTACTTGATGTGGGTTTTATTAGGGTGAGCGGTAGTTGATCGGGGAGGCTTTAGATCTCACTTGGAAAGACTCTGATCAATGGGCTTTCGTCGGATCGTAGTTCTTTGAGCATCGCTACAATATTTCGATCCCGGCCTGGTAGGATCAGTTGCGGAAGAATTTCTGCTAACGGTTGGAGTACAAAACGGCGCTCGCCCAGACGAGGATGTGGCAAGACGAGAGAATCGGCGTCGATGACTTCATCGCCAAAATACAGCATGTCCAAGTCGATCACGCGCGGGGCATTTCGCACGTGGCTGCCGACGCGACCAAGATCACGTTCGATCGCTTGGGTGATTTCTAGCAGTTCAAATGCGGTCCCACCGAAGGCGAGTTCTACCGCCGAATTATAAAAAAACGGTGAGCCTGGAGGGCAGAGGTGAGGTTCCGTCTGATAGATCGACGCTTTGAGAAATACCTCACCGGGCATCGCGATGTCGTGCAGACACTTTTGGGCCGCATGTAAGTTAGCGAGGCGGTCTCCGAGGTTGGAGCCTAGAGCGATACCGACGCGATTCATCGATCAGTCTTCAAGATTTTCCAACTCGGTGACGCCATTTGCTTGGATGCGTTGATTTGCACCAGCGACCATGGCGGAGGGAATGATGATTGGACGATCTGCATCGAAGAGTTCGATGACGAAAAACTCGGGCGGCTTTTCCGGGTGGAGGAGTTCGTGTGCATGCGAGAGGCTTTTCACTTCAACCCCGTTGATTTTATCTAACGCAAGGCCGGTGAAGCCTTCGAGTTGGCTGGTGACTGCGTCGCTTTCGATGCGGGTGAGTACAACGATGTCTTGGTGTTTTTCAAACAAGCCCTTGGGCACATAGTCAGTGTATAGGCGACGCAGGGCGACGTCGTCGAACTTGGAGGTGGCGAGGAGGTTGGTGTCTAATGGTTGGAAAACGAGGCCAGCAAAAACAATGTAGCGCGGTTTTTTTTCGTACTCCACCGAGTACAATCGTGACCAACTTAGCGGCTTGAGGGTGATTTCAACATCGTGCGAGGAACCATCGCGGAGGTAGCGAGCGGCCACCTTATCCCCAGCGTATTTTCGTTCGATCACCTCATTGAGGTTCACCGTTTCGCCGTCGATCGTGATCATTCCAGCGCTGTCGATGGGCATGCCGTCGAGTGACATGAGGATGTCGCATGCTTTGAGAATGCCATCGCTAGAACTGGTGGGGACGACGTCGCTCACCAGCACGCCGAGTCCGTCATCTGGAAGGTCGAGTGCTTTTCGCATGGCTGGATTGTGAAGGGGAAATGTGCTGGCTCCGAGATCCGCGTAGTGATCGTATTGGCCGTCTTCGATGTCCTTGAGGAAGCGGCGGATCACCGGGGTGGGGATGATGTAACCGGTATTGTCCGCTTGGCGTAGGCCTTGGAAGGCGACGCCAACGACCTTGCCATCTTGGATGCAGGGACCACCTGAATTGCCAGGATTGATGGCTGCGTCGATTTGAACGATGAGGTGAGAGTCCGCGATAGAATGTGAGTAGGATTGGAAATCGACACGAGAAACGACGCCGCGTGTTACGGATAAACGTTCGCCACCCACCGGGTATCCGATCACTCGGACCTGCGACTCCAAGCTTGGGATATTTCCAAACTCGAACACGTGGAATGATTCAAAGTCCGTGAAATCCTCGACCGAGAGCAATGCTAAGTCGCAATCATGAGCGATGAACTCGACCTTGGCGGGATATTTCTTGGGGCTTCCGAAAACAGTGATAAGGACTCTTCTTCCATTAGAAACGACATGCGCGTTGGTGAGAATTTTATTTTTACCGATGATGAATCCTGTGCCAATGCCGCCGCTGAAGCGTCCTGAGTTCCACGGGGTCTGGTAGTCGGGGGACTGAGTTGCGACCTCGATGCGGAGCACGGACCGATAAACGTCAGAGGGAAGGGGATTTGCTTCCGCAGCGAGGCGCGGGATGGTGAAAACCAGTGAGGTGAAAAAACAAAGCAGACGGATCATAGACTTGTCCAAGACCATAAGGGTTGGGAAGCGGGTCGCAAATAAAATCTGGCGGTCAATCATCCGAAAGCGGTGGCGAGGATCTGCATGGTGCATTTCACTCTGATACGGGCTTGCGGTGGATGCGTGTGAATTCTATTTACTTAGGGCATGGATCACCATGTGTATTTCTGGCTGAAGGATGAATTTCAAAGTGATGTCGACCGCGCGATCTTCGAGCAGGGACTATCCACACTTTTTGAAATAGGATTGGTGAGCGGTGGTCGGTGGGCTGTGCCCGCGAAGGTCGCCCTACGACCGGTCATCGACCAATCATGGGACTACGCGCTAAGCATGCAGTTCGCTAGCATCGAGGATCACGATGCCTACCAAGTGCACCCTGACCACAACGCGTTCCTCGGTGCTTTCAAGGATTGGTGGGCTCAAGTTCAGGTAAAAGATCTGGCGTGACCGGTGGCTGGCTGAAATTCCTGAGGCTGGCCTTAAGTTCCTCTGGCCAAGCGAGTGAGTCTAAAGTTTCTGGTGATTCCCATGCGGGGTTAATTTCTAGCAGGTCTTGGAAATAATTGGCAGCTTCGTCGGTCGCACCACATTGGGAAGCTGAAATGACTAACAGGATCATTGCATTTTCTAACTTATCGGGCGAGAAGCCGATGCGTTGGCCCACGGTCAAGAAGTGGTACGCTCGATCGTAGTTTCCGCTCAGAAGGGCAATCCATCCGGCGCGGAGTGCGAAGTCGGCATCTTTAGGGAAGCGGCGGATTCCGGTGTTAAGGATTTCGATCGCCTGCTTGGGGTCGGCGTTTTCGAACGCGCTGTATGCGGCCTCTGAGTAGTCTCCGGGCAGATGTGAGGTTACGGGAAACTCAGTGATGAGCTTGACCCAACAAGCCCGGGCATTTTTGAAATCGCCAAGATCTGCTAGAGCAAGAGCTTCGGTTCTTAGGCAGGGTTCCTCAGGTGCGCCGAGATTCCGAGCAGTGCGGGCGAGTTTGCAGGTGGTAGATGCCTCTTCCTTGTTGGCTTGCAGGGCGAGTGCCAATTCAAGACAGGCCTCTGCGAAACGTGGCTTACCCACGGCGGCCAGGGTCCCGGGTTCTGCGATGCGGAGCGCTACGATTTTTCTCTGTTCGGGCGTTGAGTTTTTTGGGGCTTTGATTGAGGCGAGTAGTTCCTTCATGCACCGACTTAGATTTTCGAAGGCGGGTTTAAAATCGGCTTGTTCCCAACCGATCCAATCTTCACGAAGCCGGAGATCGGATAAGTTTGGAATGTCGACGGGCCATGTTGATAGGGAATCCGCCTTTCTTCCTTGCAGCCACGAGATGCGTGTCTGCGAGAGGTGGCGTAGCGATGGAGGGAGGTTGGTAGCTTGGTTAATGCATGCTTGAATCCAATCGGGGTGATTTGATTGCAGGCTCAGCGCGAGGGCGTTGGCAAGGATGGGTCCATTGCTGCCCGCCGTTTGGATTGCAGTTAGAACCGCGGCGGAGTCCTGTGAGTGAAAGGCGGTGATTAATTCAGCAAGCTCTTGAGATGTTGCGTCGTAAGGTTGCGACTGAGCGATTCGCTCTGAAAGAGGAAGGGTCGCGTTCGGATCGGCAATCCGGAATGGAGTCGCTTTGAATTCTTTGATGAGATTTAAGAAATCAAGCTGAGGAAAAATACCGAAGACCGCATCAAAATCACATGTTTCAAATGCCTTAATGCGATCCAGTGTGGCAATGCGTTCGAAGGTGCGTTGACTTTCGTTGTATTTGTTTGCTGCTATAGCTTGGCACAAGCAATCGAGTGCGGCCAATCCCTTGTCGTCGATGGCGACAGGCGGGTGATCGCTACGTTCAAATCCTGGGAGTGGTAGCAGTTTGTGTGAGGTCAATGATCCATCGGTCTCACCGATGATCACGGAGTTTTGATGGAAGACGAGTGCTGAAATCGCAGACTTTGTCTCGATAGGTGCATGGGGAGTCCTCAAGATTTTAAGAACCTTATCATCGACGATGAAGGGACTATTTTCAGGGTTCTTCATCAATCCATTCCATAGGTTAGGAAATCGATTCCAAGAAAAACGAGAGACCAGAGCATCAATCTCGAGTGACTCATCCTCTTCGTCGGACATTGAGATCACCGATGCAATGGGTGTTTGATGTGACCCCATGTCTTGAAGCGTTAGAAT
>VFJU01000207.1 GCA_009885905.1 Verrucomicrobiota bacterium | reverse complement strand
GCGATGTGATATTGACGGAGTGCTTCAAGTCTGGTGGTTGCGAGCTTGATGCGTTGTTCTCTCGGTGTTAGAACAGATCGGATTTCTCCTTGACCCGCACGAAACGCATTTTCGGCGAGCACGACTTGTTCATCGGCAAGTGGTAGTAGTGTTTTAGAAATTTCACCGACGATTTTTGCCCATTCCTGCATTTCGGCGAGGGTTGCTTCCGCCTCAAGATGGACGTTACGAGTGGTCGCGATCACTTCCATTTCCTTGCGTATTTTTTTTGCCTCGGCTTCTTGAATTGCGCCTTCGTTCTTGTTCCAAAGCGGTAGAGGAATTTTCAATTGCAGACCAATCATCGTGTCGTTGGTGTAGCCAATGGGTTCATCTTCCAGACGTTCCGCACCTATGAAAATTCCGCCTTCTACATCCTCATAGTGTCGAGCCTTCTCGAGAGATAAACTACTTGCAGCGGCTAGAGCGTTTATTTTTGCGGCTTGTAAATCGGGACGGCTCGCCCATTTTTCGGTTGAATGAGAATTAGTTGGTTCGGTTAGAATACCACTGACATTCAACGCTTCGCCTGAGCTCATGCCCAGCAACGGCTTGATTTCTCCGATGAGCGCGACTTCCTCGACGTCAAGTTGACGGATCTCTATTCTAACGCGAGCCGCATCAAGATTGGCTTGTCCGGCATCGATCAAAGAACCTTCACCCTTTGAAGCCATTGCCGAAACGAACTCCGCGAATTTTTCAGATTCCTCCATTTGTTGTTTTAAAAGATCACGATGCTGGCGTCCTGAAAGTATTTTCACCACTGCGATACGAGCTTGGCAGACGAGTTGCCGTTGAATTTCTTGGACCTCGGCTTCAGATGACTTCACATCGCTGAGAGACACCTCTCTTTCCAAGCGAAGGCGAGCAGTGAGGGGAAACCGTTGAGAAAGACCGACTTGAAGTCTCCATCCGCGGAAAGCCGAATTTTGTTCGGCAGCGGCTTCGAGCTCAGGATTCTTGAGGCGCCCAGATTGGTTCATGCGCCCGGTTGCCTCCTCGATTCGTAGACGAGCGGCAGCAAGATCTGGATTTTGTGTTTGGATGCGCTTGCCGACGCTTGAAAGCGAAATAACTAAGGTAGATTCCGCGCTCAGCGGTAGACAAGTGGTAGCGAGTGAGAAGCCTATAATCTGATAGAATTTAGACATGATTATATAAATATGTTTTCAAAAACGATTTTAAAAAGAGCAGTTGCGCTCAAACGAGGATTCCCGCTTGGATAAAATTTCCAGACGAGATTCTGCGGCGAGTATCGATGGCTCGCCACGGCAAACGGACAACGCTTGCTTAAATCAAAGGTGGTTTTTCCGAAATCAAGAATGGTCCGTTAGGGATCTTGACACTTTGATGACGCATTCCGAATAAAGACGATTTGGAAGGCATCAGCGCGCATGCATCGTCAAATTCGCAAACTAAGGTTAGCGCATGAGAACAACAGCAAGAATCATGGTGATGGTCGGCCGGGCATTCATGATCGTGCTCACCGGGAACAGCCGGAACATGAAGGTCGACACCCTCGTGGCAGCACGATGCAGGAGAGTGCGAACAAATTTCCATGTCGCTATGATCCAGCGTAACCGCACGGGCATGAAGCCCCGCGAGCAGGGAAAAAATTAAAAGCCATGGAAGGATTGCTCTCATTAACTGCGCTATCATTAGCGCGAGCTTTTAATAATTCAAGTTTTTTCGAGAATTCGAGCGACCCTTATCACTGTTTCCAGACGTAGCGATTGTTACTTAATTTTACCTTTATTTATTCAGTTAGAGTGACAAACAGGGCATCAAATCAAACTGAGAATTGGTGAATTCGTCAGTGCAGATTTGAAATCGTCTGGAAGATCGCGGTGATCATTAGGTAAGCCATTGTGCCGATGAGGCCTGCCATGATGATCAAGACTACTGGCATGACGAGGGCCATGATCCGCTGGAGACTTTTGTCCAACTCCTTGTCGTAACGCTCAGCGGCACGGCGCAGGGAAAGATCGATTTTCCCGGTTTGCTCGCCGACCGAAATCATATCGATGAGCAAGGGCGGGAAGGCGCCATTACGAACGAGCGCTTTTGAAAATGAGCGACCATCACCGACTTGGGCAATGACTTGATCCAACTCGCCGCGAAGACCGCGATTTTGAGTGGCATCTCGCGAGAGTTCCAAGGCACGGAGTAGTGGGAGTCCGTTGCCAACAAGGTTTGCCATGGTTTCTAAAAACTGAACATAGAATCGACTGGTGATGACCGGCCCGATGAGCGGCAAACGCAATTTCATGCGATCCCAGGCCGGCTTATTCGCGTCGTTATCTTTCCATGCCTTGAAGAAAATGAGTGCGGCAAGAATCGTAATGATCATGACGATCCACCATTTTTGGATGAATGCGGAAGCGCCAATTAGTATGGCAGCGCCGAGAGGCATTTTTCCGCCACTCGTCTGAATCAGAGCGGTAAGCTGAGGAATCAGCACCGTGATAAATATGATAGAAACGCCAATTCCCGCTAAAATAAGAAAGGCCGGATAGATCATTGCAAGAATGAGGCGAGCTTGCAGTTCTGCGAGAGTCTTCAGATAGTGAGCTTGGCGCTTGAGAATGTCATCAAGCGCACCAGAGGCCTCACCTGCCGCCGCGAGAGAGCAATAGAGCGGACCAAAACTCGGGCTTACTTTTTTAAGAGCGACAGAGAAGTTTACCCCGTCACGGACGATCTGACGGATCTTGAATGACACTGCCTTGAGGTTGCCGAGTTCTTGGCGATTTTCCATCGACTTCAAGGCTGGCTCTAACTGAAGTCCCGCGCTCAGCATGTCAGAGAGTTCTTCGGTAAAAAGGACCACCTCTTGGCGTTTGAGCTTGATAGGACCATCCGGAATCGCGATTTCCTTTGTCTCTGATTTGGCTGCTAGACGGTCATTCGCTTTGTCATTTTTTTGGGTATTGCCCCCAATTTTTTTCGCAGTAGCGGAGACGGCTACTTCCTTCAAATGGATCGGTTGAAGGCTTTTTTTGTCCAAAACACGTAGCGCCTCTGGACGATCCGACGCATCGATTTCTCCGGTCGTGACCGATCCGTTCGTTGCGAGAGCTTTGTAGGCGAAGAGAGGCATCGTGGTATGAATCTGAAGTGCAGAGGAAAAATTTACTCCCCGCCACCGATGTCGGATGAAGTGACGGAGATGACTTCTTCGATGGTGGTCTCGCCTTTCATCACCTTATGCCAACCGTATTCTCGCATTGGAATGTAACCGTCTCGCACCGCTTGAGCACGAAGTTCAACGGCTTGTGCGCGGTGCGCGACGAGTTCTTGCATCGGCTGGGTGAGAAGGATGATTTCGTAAATCGCGAGGCGGCCCGAGAAGCCGGTCATGCGGCAACGATCGCAACCCTTTGGTGAATAAACTTGGCCTGGAATGTTCAGCGGGATTCCCAGTTCGTAGCGATCTGCCTCGGTGACTTCACGAGGAACTTTGCAATGCGAGCAGAGCTTACGGACGAGGCGCTGAGCGAGAAAGGCACGGACGGCCGCGGAGACAAGGAAGGGCTCCACGCCCATGTCGATGAGTCGGCTGATCCCACCCATCGCGTCATTGGTGTGAAGCGTTGAGAAAACCAAGTGACCGGTGAGCGAGGCGCGGATAGCTATTTCCGCGGTCTCGAGGTCACGAATTTCCCCGATCATCACAATGTTAGGGTCGGCACGAAGAATCGAACGCAGTGCCGTGGCGAAGGTCAGGCCAATCTCATTTTTCACCGCGATTTGCATCACTCCAACCAATTTGTTTTCGACAGGATCCTCGACCGTGACGATGCGCCGTTCAGGATGATTTACTTCCGTTAGAAAAGAATACAGGCTGGTAGATTTTCCAGAACCTGTGGGTCCAGTGATCAGAATAATTCCGTTAGGCAAGTGAAGCAGAGACTCGATCTTCTTCAAAACAAAAGGCTCCATTCCAAGTTTTGCGATATTGAATTTTTCCTGGTTAAGGAGACGGAGGGAGACGCTTTCGCCTTCGACGGTCGGAACCGTAGCGACACGAACGTCGATGGTGGCGCCTTCGAATTGCAGGTTAATCCGTCCGTCTTGGGGCACACGTCGCTCCGCGATGTCAAGGCGGGCCATGATTTTCAGACGCGCGATCACCGAGCTTTGCAGCGCTTTGATATTTTCTGGCACCGCGATTTCGATGAGGCGTCCATCGATACGGTAGCGGATGCGTAGATTCGTGCTGAGGGGTTCAACGTGGATATCCGTCGCACGTTGGTCGAGTGCCTCACGGATAATTTGGTTCACAAATTTGACGACGCTGGCCTCTTCGTCATCGTCTTGGTCGATCACGTTGGCTTCATCCTCGCCGCCTTCTAGGTGATCATAATCAAAATCACGGCCCTCTAAAATTTGTTCGAACGTATCGGCACCCACGCCGTAAAGGCGACGAAGTGCTTCGTAGAGTCGCTTGCGAGAAACCATGCACCAATCAATGGGCAAGGAAAGTTCTTGTGCAGCGGCCTGGCGTGCGACGAGATTGAACGGATCGAAAGTGGCAAGTTTAAGACGTTTTTGGTCACCCTCGCCATCAATACCGATGGGGAGAAGGCGGTGTCGTAGAGCGAGACGAGGGCCGCAGGCTTCGCGCAGTGGGAGTGGAACCTCAGCGAGAGGAATCACCTCAAGCCATTCCATTCCAACAGAATGCGAAAGATCTCGCATGTAGTTTTCCTCATCGACCAGATCGGCATCCAGCACATCATCGATTGGTGAGCGTTGGCGCAAAGCTGAAGCCCTCAGGACTTCAGTGAGGGCGGTAATGTCTTCGCAACCGGTGCGGCGAGCGGGTTCAATCAGAAACTGGGTCATCATCGGCGCACTTGTTGTCACCTAAATGCTCTCGGAGTGCAATCTTGTCTCTTCAAAATACTCGAAATAGCGCATTTGCCCTAAATTGGCCATCAGGCATTGCCTTGGGCGGGGAATGGATTTTGGGCAAAGGCAAACTCCGAGACCACCCTCCCACCGATCAGATGTTCCTGAATGATTTTTTCTAACGTTTCTGGGGTACACGAGTGATACCATGTTCCGTCTGGATAAACCACAGCGATGGGTCCATTCATGCAAACGCGTAGGCAATTGGCCTTCGTGCGGAAGATCCTCGAGTCAGAGCCACCCGAGAGACCCAGTTCCTTGAGGCGGCGTTTCAGAAATTCCCACGAGACCAATCCGCATTCCTTTACGCAGCACTTCGGTTCGGTCTGGTCGGCGCACAAGAAAATGTGCCGTTCAAATTTACCAATGCCGAGGGCCTCAGAGCAGTGGGACAATTCCGTCGTTATTTTATTATTAGATTTTTTAATGCAAACCGCCTCCATGATTATTTCTAATTATTTTAAACGTGTCTGATTAGACAACCTCTGGCGGAGCGAACCCTTGTCGGTAGCTGCAACGCACGATCGTTTTCGTGGCTTCTTCGTTATTCGTGAAAGATAGGCTGGATTTGTCCCAGCGTAGTTCCTCACCGGGAAAACGAGTTGCCTTAACAGCAAGGATGGAGGCCTCGGTCATACGGATCGCATCCTTGAACGGACTGCGAAGTTCGGTTTTCTTACCTAGGCAGTTGTCCACCCATGCGTGCCAATGGTTGAGGCGAGGAAACTCTGAAAGCCCTGGCATTTTTAATCCCGGCGCAACTTTGCCATCTCGCCAGATTTCTAACCGACCGCCTGCAGAAAGAGCGAGTACGCCACCTTCGCAAACGACCACGGTCATGTTGTCATCCGCAAATTTTCCTGCCGGAAGTCCAAGAGCAGCGCGTGAGGGGCACTGGGCGGAGTCGCTGTAATAAATCGGAAACTGCTTGTGTTTGAATTGTGTAGAATCAACTGCATACGTGATGGTGGATTGGCACGGATGAGCATGAAATTCAGGGTTTTCAGGTTTCACACAGTGGGTTTGAACCGCGATGGGAGATACCAACTCATCGTAGCCATAAAAAATCACGTCGAGCACGTGGCAACCCCAATCGCCAAGACCGTTGCTGCCATAGTTCCATAACGAGCGCCAAACAACGGGAGCAATGCCAGAGCGATAAGGCGTTTTCTCGGTGGCACATAGCCACAGATCCCAATCGAGATTTGCTGGCGGCTCGGAAGGATCACCGAGTTTGCGATCCATATTAAAATACACTCGGTCGTTAGGTGAGCCGACCCAGACGTGAGCTTCGACGGCTTTGCCAAGCACGCCGCTACGCATGATTTCCACAGCGGCGCGGCGACCGGCGAGCGCCATGCGTTGGTTACCCACTTGGGTTACTGTATCAGGTCGAGAGGCGATAGCTTTCTCTATCATCGCAAGCTCCGCCAACTGGTGAACCAATGGTTTTTGTCCATAAACGTGTTTATGGTTTGCTAAAGCTGTTAGCATAATGGGCGCATGACTGTGATCCGGGGTGGAGACAATCACCGCATCAAATTTGTCGCCGAACTTTTCAAATGCCTCACGGTAATCTGTGCAAGTGAACGCTGCAGGATGATCGATTGCCGCTTGAGCAATTGCGTTAGAATCAACATCACAAATTCCAGCGATTTCCACCGACGGGTGGCGTCCCACTTCCTTGCGGTCCGTCTCGCCGATCGTCCCGACCACGCCGATCGAAAGCACCCTCAACTTCGAATTAGCGGCAACCACTGGGGCTTGGGCAAAAGAACGGGGAATAGAAGCCAGTGCTAGTCCTCCAACACCGGTGGTCCAAAGGAATTTACGACGATCGAGTGGTATTTTTTCCATGAGTTAAATTTTAGTGCCCGCCAAAACGGCTGAAAAAATCATGAGTGGCCTTTTGCTAGCGAATGACAACGAGTTGATGGGCAACGAATTTCTAAAGAAAATATTACAGCAAAGGAATTCAAAAGACACCACCGCCAGCGCATCGGCAGGCATCTTGAGGAAAAAATCAGCTGTCCTTCAAATATCCGTTGAAATTTAAGCTGTGTGGCATTCATTCGGTAAGATTGTACCAGATGAAACATTATGCCCGGTTCTAAAAAAGACGATGTCGAGCGCCTCAGTCGCGGGCAGTCGACGCGCGCAAAAATCGGTAATCGCAGTATCGGTCACCGACTAACGCAAAAAGAGCGAGCGCTATTTGAAGCAGCCCAACGCCAGGGATATCTCAAGCTGCCTGTGACCGGTTTACGCCCGAACGTGACAAACGTTTATCGCCTTTGGTGCGAAGCCACTGGCAAGGAATTTATCGTTAAGGGTGGTGCCCATTCGGAGCGTAACGACTGATTATTAAGCGGAGAATATTGCTGTGGTCGCTGATTTTCTATCAATGGATTCGCCCGTCCACCCACCGCGAATTCATTGCTGGAACTGCTGAGGAATTGTTTCCCACTTAAACCTCTTTGACAGTTCGCTGGGAGTTCGGCATCTTCCGCCCATGCAAGCTGTGCAATTCGAACAATCTGTCGTTGCAATCTTGAAGCGCGATAAACGTTTTGACCCTCACGCGTATTTTTTTCTTAAGGATGCATTGGATTACACCTTGAAGCGCATCGCCGAGTCAAACAGCGGTCAAGCGCGACATGTTAGTGGGCCAGAGTTGCTCGCGGGTTGCAGAGATTACGCTCTCGAGCAGTTTGGTCCGATGGCATCCACACTGATGAAAGAGTGGAGCATCCGAAAATGCCAGGATGTGGGAGACATGGTTTTTCATCTCATCGAAGAGCAGGTTTTCGGCAAGCAGGACTCAGACAAAAAAGAGGATTTTTCTGAAGTCTTCGATTTTGAGGCTTCTCTGGTGACTCCGTTTCTTCCAAAAAACCCTAGTGGCGTCCAACAGAAGGCAACTCGCGTTCGGCGGGCAATTTTCTAACGGTTTAAATTTAACGAAAAATAGTAGCCAAATTCGCCTGAAAAACCCCCACCGGGCGACACCACGGGTCGACAAAGCCGCCGTGAGATGCTTGGATGAATTCAATGATGGATGGATCACTGCTTGTTCTTGGGATCGCGGGTCCCGAACTTACGCTCGAAGAAGCTGCGCTTTTTCGACAGTTGCAACCCGCAGGATACATTCTCTTCACAAGGAATATCGTCTCGGCCAAGCAGACGAGGAAACTAACTGACGACCTCCGTGACTTATCGATTGAGATTCCTGTCATAGGCATCGATCAAGAAGGCGGGCGCGTCACACGCACCAAAGACATCGCGCCGGCAAGCCCATCTGCACCGGCATTAGCAACCACCATGGATACGCTAAAAATTTCACAAGCCGGAGCACTCACCGGTGACTTGCTTCGCTTGCTGGGATTCAACTTGAACTTTGCTCCCGTGTTAGATTTAGATCATTTTCCAGGAAGTCAAAACGCCCTTCGCGGTCGTTGCTGGGGACGCGACTCGCAACGGGTGATCGACTACGCGGGCCATTGGAATCGCTGGCTGAGAAAACGCAACATCGCGAGTTGTGCCAAACATTTCCCAGCTTGTGGTCGTGCACAATCCGATCCACACCACGACCTTCCATCATCATCTGCCACCCTCGAGGAGTTGCTCCGCGAAGACGTGATTCCATACACCGCGCTCATGCCAGAACTGGATGCGATCATGCTAGCCCACGTTGATTTTCCTAACATCGACCCTGATTTCCCCGCCTCACTATCTCCGCGCATCATTCGGAGGTTTTTACGTGACCAGTTAGGATTCGATCACCATCTAGTTCTAACAGATGATTTAGACATGGGGGCCATCACCCGACGATATGGCCGAGGTCAGGATGTGAAGCTCGCCATCGAAGCTGGCAACGATCTCGCGCTAATTTGTCACCGAACCGACACCGCGAAAGTTGCGGCGGCGGCTATTGCGGAGTTACCGCACGGAATGCGGGAAGACGCCCGTGACCGACTTGCGCGTTTCCGCCGAAAAGTTCATGTGCAGCTCGCTTGGTCGGATGAAAAATGGCGGAAAACGTGTGATTCCTTGGCCGTACTGGCAGCGGAGGTTCCAGAGAACGACACGGATCAGGCCGGTGGACCGGTTGCAGACTATTGAATTCTAATAGAAATCTAGTCCGACACTTTTTCGAACAAATCCAAGGAAGAGACTCAGCTTTCGAAATACGTGTATCCCGCCAAACCCTCGCGGAAAAGATCGAGAATTTCCCGCCGTTCTTTTGGTGAGATCCGGCCTTCGGTGACCGCCTTTTCGGCGAATGTCCGGAAACGAGTGACCAGTTCTTTAGGATCAAACTC
>VFJU01000225.1 GCA_009885905.1 Verrucomicrobiota bacterium | reverse complement strand
TATGGCTTCATGGGCCGCACCCATTCGAACGCCTACTCGCAACTCTCCCACTTCTTTGACACCGACCACATCCCCGTCCGCCAAGCCGTTTGTGGTCGCGATAAGGAAAAAGTCGCTGCGTTCGCTGAAAAATGGGGCTACGCCTCCTATGAAACGGACTGGCGTGAACTCGTCAAACGCGACGACATCGATGCCATCGACATCTGCACGCCGAATGATTCGCACGCCGAGATCGCCCTCGCCTGCATCGCTAACGGAAAGATGATCCTCTGCGAGAAACCTCTCGCCCTCAACGGCACTCAAGGTGAAACCATGGTAGCAGCCGTCGAGAAATCCGGCTTACCTAATCTCGTCTGGTATAATTACCGTTTCCTTCCCGCAGTCACCCTAGCAAAAAACATCGTCGAGGCCGGTGAACTCGGACGGATCTTCCACTACCGCGCAAATTTCCTTCAGGATTGGACGATTTCCGAAGAGCTACCCCAAGGCGGTGCAGGACTCTGGCGCCTCGACGCTGCCGCCGCTGGCTCCGGCGTCACGGGAGACTTGTTAGCACACTGCATCGATACCGCCCGCTGGATCAATGGCAACATTGTCTCTGTTAGTGCAATGACCGAGACATTCATCAAAGAACGTGTTCACACCGAGACTGGACAAAAACAAGCCGTCACCATCGACGACGCCTGCGCATTTCTCGCGCGTTTCGAGAATGGTTCACTCGCCATTTTCGAATCCACCCGCTACGCTCGCGGGCACAAGGCACTCAATACTTTCGAAATCAACGGCGAAAAGAAATCGCTCGCCTGGGATCTCCACGACCTCAACAAGCTCGCGTATTTCGACCACGGTGTTCCCGGTGACCGCCGCGGTTGGAGCAGCATTCATTGCTCAGATGGCGATCACCCCTATGCCGGTAACTGGTGGGTTCCCGGTCTCTGTCTCGGATACGAACATTCTTTCATCCATGAACTCGCGGAGTTTTTCAAGTCACTCGACGACCCAAGCGCTCCAAAAGCCTATCCAGACTTCCGCCACGCCCTCGGGACACAATATGTCTGCGATGCCGTGTTAGAATCCGCGAAAACGAAGCAGTGGGTCGACGTGAAAATTTCCTGATTCTGCCAATGAGGTGCACAACATTCGCTTGCCATCAAGCATGCGGTCGAGTCACCTTTCACGCTTTATGAAGCGTGTTATCATCCATACCGATGGCGGGTGCAAAGGAAATCCTGGACCCGGCGGTTTTGGTGTTGTGATGGTCTGCGGAAATAATCGGTTAGAGTTTTCTGACGGCTATCGTCTAACGACAAACAACCGAATGGAACTTCGTGCCGCGATTGCCGCGCTGCAACGTTTGAGCGAACCATGTCTTGTTGAGTTGCATTCGGATTCAAAGTACTTGATCGATGCTATTTCTAAAAAATGGATCGATGGATGGCAAAAAAAAGCCTGGAAAACAGCGAACAAGCAACCCGTTAAAAACAAAGATTTATGGATTCAATTGCTGTCAGCGATGCATTCACACCAAATTGATTGGCACTGGGTGAAAGGTCATGCGGGACATTTGGAAAACGAGCGTTGCGACGAACTCGCAAACATTGCGATCGCAGGTAAAATTCTAAAAGCCGACCTAGAATTTGAAGATGAACGAATTTGATTTTGGTGCTGTGAAACAAAAGAATTCATTCGCAACAAATTAAATGCTCAAGCACCCAGATTACTTGCTAGTCCGTTCGATTGTTGCTTTCCCAATACTAAAAAAGAGGTTATAAAACTATATGATTTTAAAATGGATCATTTCACCACTCGTTTTTATCATATTTGGAGCGAGTCTAACATTGGCTCAGAAGCCTGTTCCTCATCTTACGCAACCAAGGCTACCGCTTGCTACCGTGTTTCAAGGTGAATCTAAATTCTACGCGATCGTTGCCAAAGCTGAGCGAGAAAATTGGCGCAGTCTACCACTAGGTGATAGAACAATCAAAGTGGCCAACGAATTAATGGGGGCACCTTACGTGAACTACTCGCTTGAAATTGACGACCGCATCGAATCTCCAGTCGCGAACCTCAAGGCAATGGACTGCTGGACGTACTATGAAAATTCACTCGCACTTGCTAGAATGGTTCGTTACAAGCCCGCCCCATATAAGCCCGAAGATCTTTTACAGATGATCGAAGTCGAGAGATACAGGGATGGAGTATGCACAGGAAGTTATCTTAGCCGTATGCACCATTTGGAGGAAGTTTTTTACGATAATCAGCGGCGAGGATACGCGATCAACATCACTTCGCGAATTCCAGGTGCCGTAAAAATCCATCGAGAAATTCATGAAATGACTGTCCAGTGGAAGGCTTACCGTTACCTCCGCTCGAATCCATCTTTGATCGAACCGATGGGGAGAATTGAAGCTTATGTGTCAAAACTACCAGTCTATCACATACCAAGAGCTAATGTACGAGCCTCCGAAAAATACCTGCAAAATGGCGATATTTGTGCGATCACCACTTTTGATTCTAGCAGTTACACATCGCACGTTGGTATGATCATTCGCAAAAAAGACCGAGCATATTTCACACACGCCACCTCAGACCGAGACAAGGGGCGACGAGTTGTGATTGACCGACCAATCTCCGACTACATCAAGGGAGGATCGAAGCATGCTGGGATCATTATCTGTCGCCCCATTGACTTACCTCCATCACCGTTGTGGCAGTCCCAAGTAATCAAAAATTAATTCGAACCAGCAATCTGATAGATAATATATCCTCAAAGTTTCTCACCACGCGCTTTTACCCCACCGCCTGATTCTTTCTCCACCAGAGGACGCGCAAGCATTTCTTCGTAAATGTTGATGTAGCGGCGCGCCACTTCCTTGTGGCTGAATTCCTTCGCACTTTCTATCATCACTCGGCGGATTTCCCGCTCGCGGATTTCCTCGGGTAATGCATAGAAAT
>VFJU01000056.1 GCA_009885905.1 Verrucomicrobiota bacterium | reverse complement strand
GACCGCGCGCAGAAAGTCCGCACGTTAATCCGTCGCGACTTTGAAAATGCTTTTCTAACCGTTGATGCAATTCTTTCTCCTGTCGCCCCAAGTCCTGCTAGAAAAATTGGAACGCTTACTGAAGATCCCTTGCAAGAATATCTAGCAGACATATTCACTATCGCTGCAAACCTCGCAGGGATTCCAGGCATCTCCGTCCCATGTGGCACGGTGGATTCTGGCAGTGGAACTAAGCTACCTGTCGGGCTACAAATTCTCGGTCCCCATCTTGGGGAAGCCAAGCTTTTACAAATCGCCAAAGCGGCTGAAATGTAGAACAAATCTCTGACAGAATACGTGGATTAATCCCGCAACCCTAGAAATTTGCAAATAGATCCATCTGCGGTGCGTTGGGTTTTGGGAACTCGTCTTGAACGGTGTTTTTGGCTTTAGGCCCTTGATTTTTTGCTTCGGGTTTCACCGAATGAAGCTCGAGGTGCGAGAGGATGGACTTGGCGCGATCAACTACTGCTTTGGGTAAGCCCGCAAGCCGCGCGACTTGGATGCCATAGGATTTGTCGGCTGCACCGGGTAGAATTTTGTGGAGGAAGATGATTTCTTCGTTCCATTCTCTAACTGCGACGTTGTAGTTGGCGACCGCGGACTTGGTATTTGCGAGGTCTGTTAGTTCGTGGTAATGAGTGGCAAAAAGGGTGCGGCAACCGATGGTGTCGTGCAAATGTTCGGCGACGGCCCAGGCGATGGAGAGGCCGTCGAAGGTAGCGGTACCGCGACCGATCTCGTCGAGAATGACGAGTGAGCGATCGGTGGCATGATTGAGAATGAGAGCGGTTTCGCTCATCTCGACCATGAAAGTGGATTGGCCGCGAGAGAGGTCGTCGCTGGCGCCGACGCGGCAAAAGATACGATCTACAATGCCTAACGTGGCCGACTCGGCGGGGACGTAAGCCCCGATTTGAGCCATCACGGAGATGAGAGCGATCTGGCGGATGTAGGTGGATTTTCCTGCCATGTTTGGCCCGGTAAGGATTTGAAGGCGGGCGGTTTCGGGATCCAGTTCGGTATCGTTAGGAACAAACTTGACGTCGGTGAGTGTCTGCTCGAGGACGGGATGGCGCCCGTTGGTGATGAAGAAGCCGTTACCGTTGTTGAGAACTGGGCGACAATGGCGGTGGTATTGTGCGACTTCGGATAGAGCACAAACCACGTCGATTTCTGCGACGGCTGTGGCTGTTTCTTGGAGTGCGTGCAGGTGGGTGACGACGCGGGCGCGGAGTTCGAGGAAGAGTTCGTTTTCGAGTTGCTTGGAGCGTTCCTCTGCACCGAGTACCTTGTTTTCCATCTCTTTGAGCGCCGGAGTAATGTAACGCTCAGCGTTAGACATGGTTTGCTTGCGTGTGTAGTCGATCGGAACTTTGGCAAGTTGGCTGGTGGTTATTTCGATGAAATAGCCGAAGACGTTGTTGAACTTGATCTTAAGCGAGTCGATGCCGGTGCGTTTGCGCTCATCCTCTTGGAGGCGGGCAATCCAGTCCTTTCCGCCGCGTGAGGCGTTGCGGAGTTCATCAAGTGCGGGAGACCATCCGTCGCGGATGACGCCGCCGTCTCTGAGGTGAGAAGGGGGCTCATCTGTTAGTGCCTTGGTCAGCATTTCCGTGAGTTCGTCAAACTCATGAAGGCGGAGAAGGATGGATGATCGAAGACTATGGCTGGAGGGTTGGATGAGGGATGCGAGATCTTGTTTGAGAGCTGGGATGTGGGAGAGCGAGATGCAGAGTGATTGAAGATCACGGGCATTTCCTGAACCTTGTGAGAGGCGGGAGGTGGTGCGTTCGATGTCACGAATGCCTTTTAGCGCCTCACGGCATTTTGAGAGGAGGAAAGGTTCAGTGAGAAATGAAGCGATGAGATCTTGGCGCGCGGCGAGAGCAGCGAGGTCGCGCAGTGGGTGGAGAATCCAGTCGCGCAACAGACGCGCACCCATCGGGGTGGCGGTGCGGTCTAGCACGCCAAGCAGCGTGTGGTCTTTACCAGCGCGTGAATCGACGAGATCTAGATTTCTCTGTGAAGCAGAATCAATTAGAACATGATCTGCACTGTGTCTAACATTTGGCGGGTGAAGATGACTGCAGTTTCTCTTGAGTTGATGGATGAGGTAGTGAAGAACAGCGCCGGCAGCCCCGCAAGCGGCGTTGAGCTTTGCGCATCCGTAGCCGTCCAGTGAGTGGACGTTAAAATGGTCCTTGAGTAGTTGCGTGGCATGCTCGGGGAGGAATGTGTAGCCCTCGTAAATCAGGCAGTTGGTGAGTTTTTCGAACTCGGCAGTCTGGTGGTCCGGAATGAGTAGTTCGGAGGGAGAAATTCTGGCAAGTTCATCTTCTAACTGACCAATGTCGGAGAACTCGGCAATGGTGAACTCACCAGTGGTGTGGTCTATGCAAGCCAAGCCAGCCGATTTTCCATGGCGACAGACCGCTGCTAGATAATTTGGGCGTTGGTTATCGAGCAGCGATTCGTCATCGATTGAACCCGGCGTGAGGATGCGTGCGATTTCTCGTGAGACTAGTTTACCGGCGACAGGCTCTGACGTTTGTTCGGCAATGGCGACTCGTTTTCCAGCCTTGAGAAGGCGGGCGATGTAACCTTGTGCAGCGTGATACGGGACGCCGCACATCGGTGTGCCGCCGCGCTTGGTTAGAGCTACATTCATGATCGGCGAAGCGATCTTTGCGTCGTCGAAGAACATTTCATAAAAGTCACCGAGGCGGTAAAACAAAATGATGTCGGCGGGCAGCGATCGGCGCATGGCCTGGTATTGGGCCATCATCGGGGTCAGTGCGGGCTCGGACATGGCTGGAGCTTGGTGGGATGGTTTGGAAGAATCAAGAGGGGAGGAGGTAGACTTGATTCTGTGAGGTAAAGTCCAAGAACCCCCGTTTGACGTTTTACGCCTTGGATACTGGGTTATTTCGATTGCTCGAGCATGCGAAGCAGCGGTGCTTCGGCGCGAATGCGAAGAGATTCCTCCATCTCCACGCGTGGTTGCAGTGTGTCGAGGCAATCGCGGAGTTTTTGCAGCGTATTCATCTTCATGTAGCGGCAGTCCGCGCAGGCGCAGCGGTCGGTGGGTCCGGCGATGAGATTCTTGTCGGGGCATTCTTTGCGAAGGCGGTGAAGCATACCGCTTTCAGTGACCACGATGATGTCATTGACCGGTGCATTTTTGCAGTAACTGATCATTTTTTCCGTCGAGCAGACTTCATCGGCAAGTAATCTAACCGCTTGGGTACATTCTGGGTGGGCGACGACCAGAGCTTCTGGGAATTCCGATTTGATGCGGTTGATAGAATCGCGGGTAAATTCGACGTGGACGTAGCAGTTGCCTTTCCAAAGATCCATTTTGCGTCCGGTTTGCTCGATGACCCAAGCGCCTAGATTTTCGTCGGGGACGAAAAGAATCGGTCGGTCCTTCGGTGCGAGGTTAACGATTTTTACGGCATTGCCTGACGTGACGATCACGTCGCAGAGTGCTTTAACGCCGCCGGAGCAGTTGATATATGCGACGACGTAGTAATTTCTATCGGCGTTTGCTTCAAGAAACGCGGCGAGATCCGGTGCTGGGCAAGACTGTTCGAGTGAGCAACCGGCGTCCGCATCGGGAAGCACTACAATTTTCCCGGGGTTCACAATTTTGGCAGTTTCCGCCATGAAGTGGACGCCGCAAAAAACGATGACGTCGGCCTCGGTGGCCTTGGCGTGGTAGGCGAGGCCTAATGAATCGCCGACGTAGTCGGCGACGTCTTGGATATCTCCCGTCTGGTAGTTATGAGCGAGAATGACGGCGTTTCTGGCTTTTTTAAGAGCGAGAATTTCCTCCTTGAGATCGAGGTTTACGGGCATGATTTTAAAAACTAACTAAATTTAGGCTGCAGGATCTGCGGCGATAACCTCGATTGTTCCGGTGTGTTTTCCGCCAGGGCGGATGATGAGTGCGGTGGTGCGAACCAGTCCTTGGAGGTGGGATCGTTTTTCCAGAGTGATTGGTCCTGAGCAGGAAATTTGGCCGCGGACATTGCCGTCGATGAAAGTGGTTTGAGCGCTAACAGGATTTAAAAATTCGACGCGTGCTCCTTTTTCGACACGGAGATTTTTGCATTGGACTTGGCCAGTGATTTTTCCGCTAGTGCGGATGATGAGGTCGCCTGTGCACTCAACGGAGGCGGCGAGTTCACCAAAAACAGTTAGATTATGGCACTGTAGATGAAAACCCGCGACTGTTCCGGATTTTTGAATGACTACATTGCCACAAGTCTGAATGCGACGGTTCCAGTAATCCGTGATTTCGTGGTTTTGTAGGCTGACATAGCCACAGCACTTTGGGCATTGACTGGACTGTGCCTCTCCGACCGTCGAGTAAGAGTGTTGGCAATTGAAGCAGGTGATTTGGCGTGCGGGCTTATTGGGAATTAGTAAGCGCATCAGTAGTGAGCGAGGTGCTTGAATCACAGGGCCCCGGCGGAGTGTGGTTTGGAGCTTAGGCGCTTGGGGCAGGGGTTCGGGTTCTGGGTCTGTGTCCTTGCGAGGCACGGCAAGACGAGTGACTGGGTGAGTTCTAACAACACCTTTTCCTTCGCGCACTTGAAAATTAGCCCTACATGATCGGCACTGAGTGGACACGACTAGGGCCGGCTCGAATTGAGTGTGTGAACACTCTGGGCAAGAAACCACGATGCGATGGCGCTGTGCTTCATCGGCCATGGCTGATAGAATCGGTGATTGGAGCGTTCATTCGCTCCGTTAGGTCAGGAAACAGTTCCAGCAAGGGTTCCTTGTTTGGGAGCTTCTGGTGCGGTGCCGGTCGCTGGTTTTGGCGTGGGTTGAGCAGCAGTTGTCGCTTGAGTAGGGGCTTGTACTGGAGTTCCTACGGTGGATTTTCCGACGAAAATAGCACCCGCTTCGATGGAGAGTGTTTTCGCCTTGATGTCACCGACGACCTCGGCACTTGCTTTGAGTTCGACGCGATCCGTGGCGGTGAGGTTTCCATGAACTTTGCCGTAGACGATGACCGAAGCCGTTTTGATTTCGGCTTTGATTCGTGCGTTCTCGCCAACTGTTAGATTGCCGTCAGAGTTGATTTCACCCTCGATTTTTCCATCGACGACCAAGTCGTTGGTGAATTTGACCGTCCCCTTGATTTCAACATCGGTGGAGAGGATATTTCGATTTGCGGCGGGAGCGGTGCGGGTTGGAGCGGCAGCTTGCTGCGATCCATAGGTAGGAAGAGTTGATTCCGGGTGGCGGATTTCCGGAAGAGGAGGAGCGGACCGAGCAGGTTCGCTATTGTCATGGCCGATTACTTTTTTGAACACGATTTAAGAGATTGGGTTGAGTTAAGTGGATGTCAAATTGATTTTTGGACTACGGCTTGGGTGCTGGAGGAGAACCAGCGTTAGGATTGGAGTTAGGATTTTCGACAGGTGAAGGGGTTGGCGCAACGGGCGGTGGCGTGATCTCGGTGGGAGCCTTGGCACGAAGTGTCGCAATTCGCTTGCTGGCAGTTTCTGCAAAGCTGCTGTCAGGGAAATCCGTATTCACCTTCGCGTAGAATGGTTCTGCCTTATCGGCGTCGCCAGCGGATTTTGAAATATCCCCTAAAGAAATCAGTGCGAAGGGCGCGATGAACTTGGCGGAGGGGTCAGAGGCAAGTTCTTCAAAAATTTTTGCTGCGTCACCAGATTTACCTTGGAGCATCAGCTTGGAGCCGAGGCTAGCCTTGGCGGTAGGAATGGCGATGTGCGATGGTGCATCCGCGATAAATTTTTGTAGGGTACCGATGGCTTCGTCTTGTTTACCAGCGGCCCACTGGCGGTCGGCGAGCAGCACCATGGCGCTGCCGGCTGCGTTCGTGTTAGCGTGCTCGCTTACGACGGCTTGCAGTGCGGCGATGTCATCGGCCTTGACGAGGGCGGCACCAGCAGTTTCTTGCCGACTTTTCTCGATGCCACGTAAGATCACTGCGGCAGCGCCGCCGAGCGCGAGGAGGATGGCCAAAACGACAATTCCCTTTTGGTTACGATCTAGAAAAGCTTCAAAAGCGTTAGGAGCTTGTGAAATTTCAGCGAGTGGTGCGGGAGATTCTTTGAGATCGGCGGACATGATTGAGAGGCGCAATGTTGCGAGAAACCATCAAAGCCGCAGCGGCGACGAAATCAATGCGTAAGTCGGGAAGTTTTACGATTTCATCGAATCGATCTGTCGGATGAGGGAAAAGTGAGGATTTTTAATGGTCAGAGCGGAGCGGGTTGGGTAGTTTTTTGGCGCATGTCGAAACGGGTTTACGTGGTGGCGGGGGAGTTGAGCGGTGATGCTCATGGCGCGGGGTTGCTGCGTGCTTTGCAAGACCAAGTACCCTTGGTGGAAATTTTTGGGGTGGGGGGACCGGAAATGCGTCGAGTCGCGGGGAGCGGTCTGCGGGATTGGGTCGAGGACGCTGCGGTGATGGGGGTTTGGGAGGTTTTGAAGCGCTACGGATGGTTCAAACAGCGGTTCACCGAGATGATGGCAGAATTGAAAAAAATTCAGCCGGATGTGTTGTTGCTGATCGACTACCCCGGTTTCAACCTCCGCTTTGCTGCGGCGGTGAAACGCGAGTGTCCACGGACGCGGGTTATTTACTACATCAGTCCGAAAGTTTGGGCGTGGAATAAGCGGCGCATTCCGATCATGGCGAAGCTGCTAGATGAAATGCTCTGTTTGTTTCCTTTCGAGCAGAAAATTTTAGAGAGCGCAGGGATTAAAACAACGTTCGTTGGGAATCCGTTAGTTGATGAACTAGAAGAGCGGCGGTTGGTGGGGGTGGGGCGAGACGAGTGGTTGGTTGGACTTTTCCCTGGGAGTCGCGAGCGCGAGATCGCGAGGTTATTTCCGATGATGATTGAGGCGGCGAAGTTATTGAAATCTTGGCGTGAAGAAATTAAGTTCGAGGTGCCCGCAGCATCTGAAAAGTTGGCGGATCAGATTCATGCATTGCTGCTAGAATCTGATATGGGGGACAGTATCGCCGTCACGACGGGTGGGAGTCACTCACTGATGCAGCGGGCGGGTTGTGCGGTGATTGCCAGCGGCACCGCGACTCTTGAGGCGGCGTATT
>VFJU01000382.1 GCA_009885905.1 Verrucomicrobiota bacterium | reverse complement strand
TCGATGACCTCACGCGGGACCACCAAGCCCAAACCGAACTGCTCAACGAGGCATCGACCCACGTCGAATCGCTGCGCGGTGAAGTAGAGCTACTTGCCGCTGAAATCGATACGCTCAAAGCAGAGTGCGACGAGGCAAAAATCCAATCCGCCAACCTGATCGCGCAACGAGATGCCGCAACCGGCCAAGTCGCCACTCTGCAATCCCAGATCACCGAGCTGGAGGCGTCCCAAACGGATTTCGACCGCAAGCTGCAACTCGAAGTCGCCCGCGTCGTTGCCAGCACCGGCACCACGATGCCCGCCCGCATCACCCCAGCCGGTGACACCAACCAAGCTGCCGATCTCCACTCGCGCTTTGCCGCCATCACCGATCCCGCCGAGCAGACCGTCTGCTGGCGCAAGCTCACCCCCGACCAACAAGCCCTCATTCTCAAACACCAAGCCTAATAATTCGCCATGCCAAACACACTCACCAACGTCAAAGACATCAAGGTGGCGCAACGTGCGCTTATGCCCTTCATGTCGAACCTCCTGCCGGTCACGGCATTCTCCACCGACTTCAGCCCGCTGCCCGCTGAGAAACTCGACACCATCCGCGTCCCACTCGTTGGTGCGCCCAGCGTGTCGAGCGACTTCACCGGCGACTATTCGGCCAATGCAGATGCCACGGTCACGGTGGTTCCCGTCACGCTCAGCCGTCACAAATACAAGACCGTCCACGTCACCGCCAAGGAATCCGCCGAGGTCTCTCTCAACGTGCTAGAAACCCTGGTGGAGGCAGCCGCCCAGCAACTCGCCCAAGACGTGTTGGTGGACATCTTTAGCTGCATCACCGCTGCGAACTTCGGAGCTCCCGGTATCGCTGCCCTAGCTCCCACCGCCTTCGATTACAAGAAGGTGCTAGGCCTGCGCGAAGCCTGCGGCAATGCCAAGATGCCGCCGAACCCACGCTCGCTGGTGCTCGATTCCGGCTACTATACCAACATGCTCGCCGACGACGTGGTGGCCAAGAGTTTCAACCTGAACCTCAACGCCCCGGCCGTCACCGAAGGCATGGTCAAGCGGATTGCCGGATTCAGCCTGCACGAAACGACCCTCATCCCGTCGGATCACGCTGAAAAGCTCGTGGGATTCGCCGCCCACTCCAGCGCCGTCGCCGTGGCCATGCGCTATCTCCAGCCGGTCGCCGACTACCAACAAGCCGGTGCCGTCACCGATCCAGTCACGGGCATGACCTTCGGCTACCTCCGCTTCACCGACACCCGCTCCAACAAAATCTTCGTCACCTTGGAATGCCTCTACGGCTTCGCGGCTGCCAAGACCGACGGCCTCAAGCGCATCGTCAAACCCTGAGCCATTCTTCTGCGGATGTGGATCGTGGGAAACGCCCTCTCCGTGAAACTGGAGGAGGTGTTTTTGTTGAAATCAGCGTCATAAATCAAGTCCGGTTCGACCTATGGCGACTGATCGAATCAAAATTCGATGGAACCAAGCCTCCCGCCATGGCCCGAGTTCCTGAATATGGACGACCAGCATTTGATTTGGCGTGCCACTCCGCGCCCCACTTCAGGACTGCCAATGCGCTTTACCCCCTGGGATCCTCAGTTTCGTAAAAATGAAGTGGCACTCCGCGCCGATCTCCACCGGGAAGGCGAGATGCGCGACGTCGTTGGCTGATAAAGAGGCTGAATTGGATTCGGGTGATGGTTGTCAGGCAATGGCTTTTTAAGCTTGGTGCTGATTCGCCCTGGCTTTTTCTTCCAGATAATCTTGCAGCTTTCTCCATGCTGCCGAGGTGGTCGCGCGCTTCTTGATCTCTTCGATCGCCACCTGGGCGGCTTCGGGATTTTCGTCACGGGTTTGGCAGATCTTCTGATAGTGATCTTCCATCCAGCCCTCGAATTGCCCGTCTTGATCGACTTTATTCCAAAACTCGGCCAGTGAGCCGCCCAGAATTACAAACTTGATTCCGAGGAACAAATCCGAGACCGCCATAAAGCTTACTAAATCGGTAAGTCCTTTGGCCGCGACGGCCACGCAGATGCCCTTTTTGTGGACACGTTCCATCTTGCTGTTGGTATCAACCTTGAATTTACAGCTCTGTTGGAAGACCGTGATCGCATCAAGGAAGCCTGCTATTCCCATCGTCTCGAGAGCGATCTTTGTGAAATCTCCGGCACTTAAAAACAACAATAGACACGCATGCGACAAGAACATGGCGGGCAACGCGATCACGGCTGCGATGCCAAACAATCCGGCGATAATCCGTTTCTGTTCGGGATCGGGTTCGATAGTAGAAAACCCGGCAATAAAGCCAGGCGCATCTTTCCGCTTTCCTGAAAGATAGTCGGCCGACTGTGTTGCCACGTCCATGAATGAGTTGCCGATACGCCTGATGTCACCGCCGACAAATTTCGCCATGGCGAGTGCTTCCTTTCCGGTTTCTATCATTTCTTTTACTGATAGAAAAGATCGTACCAGTGTTTTCAAGCTGGTCATCCGTTCCATGTGCAATTCGACACGTTTCGCGTCGGGTTTCAACTGGCCGTTTTGAACCTGATTGGCAGCACCCGCCACAAGCAGCCCAAGCGCGATATTGGAAAATGCCAGGCTGGCGACGGATTGGGTGAGCAGCAAGATCGGGAAGTTAACGACCCAGGTCAGACCTGCGGCCCAAATGCTGGGTTGTCGTGTGTTTTTTCCGATCGCGAAATTCGATAGGGCGTTAGGGATACAGCCCAATGCGATGACCGTCCAGCCGAGCGCGTTGAAGAGACGCTTCAGATCGACCGCGCCGTCCACGCCGCCATTCTTCAGCTCACATCGGCTAAAGCCATATTTTGCAAGAACAGGACCGTAACTCTCCATCAAGTTCTTCGTTTCCTGTGCCGACGGGGGACTCGCTTGCTTGGTTTCAGACGATTGAGCCGCACTCGTCCGGGTGATTTCGCTAGGATAGCAGATTCGGGTTTCCTTGGTGGGCAACAGGCCACCGCATATCCAAAAGCCCCCTGCAAGCAGGCAGGGAATGGCCGCCACTCTCGGCGGAGTCCAAAATGGACGCTTGGGAGGAGTCGATAGGGCTTCCAAGGGTGGGGGACTCTCATTCATGACGGCTAGGATCGTGAGGATGTGGGATTCACGGTCTGATTGTATCAAGGCGCATGGTTGAAAGCGGATAGAATCCCAGGAGTAGCAGGGAGATCAAGCTGAGCAGAATTGGCAGCCCGATTTCAGTCAGGCGCATGCGCCAGAGCACGCCGGGGGCCTGGCGGGTCAACGGGTGGAGTTCGGTCAGTAATGTCTGGAGATTCTTCGCATCAGGCGGGATACCGGGCTGCGCGGTGAGCGCGTCGAGTTTGGCGATGATCGGGTCGAGCGTGGCGGCGAGCGCGAGGCAGTGGGCCTGGCGAACCGTGGAGGCGGCTGCCTCGGTGGTGAAGTGGGCTGCCATGTCAGCGGCGGCGCGGCGGGCGGCGCGTAGCTTTTCCAATAATATCGGCGTTTCTGACCCATCGGGCTGGCCACCGTCTTCGAATACGGCCGCCGCTGCTTGGACCTGGCCAGAAAGCCGGTCGATGCCGATGCTTTGTTTTTCATCGAAGTGGGTGAACACGATCAGCGCGCCGGTGACGAAGCTGGCGAAGGCGGTGCCCATCTTGATGAACCACCAATAGGCGGCGTAGAGGCTGCCCTCGTTGCGCTGACCGCTGCGCTTTTCCGCGTCATCGCAGACGTCACCAAGCATCGATGAGCCGAGCGTGAAAAACATCAGCATGCCTGCAGACAACAACACCGTGGGAATCACCACCAAATACGGCTGCTCCGGATCATAACAGAAAATTTTGGCGAGCTGCGCGGCGATCATCAGGCTGATGGCGATGGCCAACGTGCGCTTTTTCCCGAGGCGTGGTGCCAGCCAGTTGAGGGGGAACACCGCCAGCAGACCGGTGATGGCCCAGATGGTGCCATTGATGCCCAACAAGGGCCCGGCCGCCGCCTTGTCACCGCCATAGAGGTAGAAGATGGTGATGTAGTAATTGAGCAGGCTGACGAAGTTAAAGCCCATCGACAAGGTGAAGACGACGCCGACCAGAATAATGAAGGCGCGGTTCGTGCAGGCAACGCGCATGCTGGCCCAGAATTGGGTCTGCGGCCGCTCCCGCGTGGTGGCGGCGGCGGGCTCCGGGCAGGCCATGAACCACCAAACAGACATCGGAATGACGATGATAGAGACCAGCATGGAAACGTATTTCATGCCATCCACCTCGTTGCCGCCGGGGCCTTTGAACATTTCCAGATTGGCCAGCGCGAACAACCAGGGCGTGCCCATGGCGAAGAGATTGCCGAGGAAGCTCTTGGCACTGAAGAGCCGGGTGCGCTCGTCGGTGTCGCTGCTCATTTCCATGCCGAGCGCCCCATGCGGAATTTCAAAAAGATTGACGGCGGTGTAAAAGATTAGCAGCCAGCCAAGGATGTGGCCGAGTTGCATCCACTGCCGTGCTTCCTCGCTGGCACCGGGATACTTGGGAACCCACCACATTAGGACGAAACTCACCGCCACGGCGATACCGCCCACTAACAAAAACGGTCGCCGTCGCCCCCATCGGGTGCGCAGGTTGTCTGAAAAATGGCCGATGAGCGGATCGGAGATGGCATCCCACAGCCGCGGAATAATCAGAATAACGCCCAGCCAAAAGGCGCTCAGGCCGAGGCCGATATTGCCGATCAGCCCGATCAATTGACCGGCGATGTTATACAGGGCGACCGGCACCAATCCACCGAATCCGTAGGCGACCACCGTTTTCCATGGCAGGCGGACTGCCCCGGTCGGCGGCGCTGGGGTATGGGGTGGCGACAGGTCCATTATTCGCCGGCCATTTCTGGATCATACACCGGAAAGGTCTTATTCCATCCCCACTGCTTCGGCATCATCTGGGATGCCCATTCCTTGTAGGCTTTCTCCATGCGTTCGACAGTGGCAGGTTCTTCGCTTGCCAAGTTCTTGCTTTCGCCGATGTCCGTGGCGATTTTATAAAGCTCGGGTTTCCCCTTTTCGCCGAAGCAGACGAGCTTCCAAGTGGAATCGCGGATCGCCCATGAGTCGTTGAATCGCCAGAACAAGCTCCGCTCCTTTAGCTGGTGGGCTTTGCCGGTCAACACAGCCAGCAGGTCCACTCCGTCCAGCTTGTCCTTCACCGGTGCTCCGGCCGCGGCGAGGATGGTGGGCAACAGGTCGAGACTGATCACCGGGGTGTCGATCTTGCGGCCCGCAGTGACTTGAGCCGGCCATTGCAGGCAGAACGGGATGCGGATGCCGCCGTCCCGCAACTGCGTCTTCATGCCCCGCAGCGGGGTGTTCTGCGAGCCGTTGTCTAGCGGCTTGCCGCCGTTGTCGCTGAGGAAAACCACCAGGGTGTTCTTTTCAAGGTCATGATTGCGAAGCGCGGTTAGAACGCGGCCGATGTTGAGATCCACGCTGTAGGTCATCGCCACCGCTAGGCGTCGCTTTTTGTCCTTGATGTCCTTGAATCTCTCCAAATCCTCATCCTTCGCCTGCTGCGGCCCGTGGATTCCGTTGAACGCGACGTAGAGGAAAAACGGCTCGCTCTTGTGGCGGTCGATGAACGCCACCGCCTCGCGACCGAACGCATCGGTGAGGTATTCGCTCTCCTGAACTTTCTCCCGGTTCCTCAGGATCGGATTGTTAGGCGCGTTCATGTCCTTGCCGAAGCGCCCGTCCGGGCGGTAGTTGGACGCGCCGTTGACGAAGCCGAAAAACTCGTCATATCCCTTGGCGTTAGGGTGGAATTCCGGCAAGTTTCCCGTATGCTCCTTGCCGACCATGCCGGTCTTGTAGCCCAGCGTTTTCATGCGTTCGGGCAATGTTTTCACGGACGCGGGCGTGCCTATTCTCACCTCCTTAGACACCTTGTAGGGGCCGGGGTTGTCCTCGAAGCCGAAGCGGTTCTGATAGAGCCCGCTGCACAGTCCGGCGCGCGACGGCCCGCAGACCGGGGCGGTGACGTAGCCTGCCGAAAACCGGACTCCATTGCGCGCGATCGAGTCGATGTTCGGGGTCTTCATGTCCGCGCTGCCTTGATAGCCCACATCGGCATAGCCCAGGTCATCGGCGAAGAAGACGATGACGTTGGGTTTGTCCGCACCGCGGACTACCAGCGGGAGCAGGAAGCTTGAAAGGACGAGCGTGGCGGTTGTCTTGAACATGGGATTAGGTATGATAACTGAAAAAACGGATTCAGCGTGTCAGCTGGAGATTGAGCTTGATCAACATCCGCTGGATTTCGGGATCCGCCATGAAATGCTTCCACAACAACTGGCTACGATAATTCTCGATCATGATCAGGATAGGCCCTTGATCGATCGCAAGGTAGTGCTGCGAGTACCATTTCCTAGCCGGATTGAACGCATCCTTGAAGCCGTATTCGCCCCACAGCCCTTGTGGCCCGTAGACCTCGTAAAAGTGACGCATGGCCGCGAGAGACTCCTCCGGGGTGTAGATGATCGACGAGATCGCCGCCGTGGGAGCAATCGTCCCGTTGTCCTTTTTGTCCCACGGCAAGTGCACGTCATAACCCTTGTCAGGATCGCGACTTGCGGTCAGCCCCCAGCAGTTTTCATTGTATTGAGAAAAAACGTTCTGGCGGCTAACGCAAAAGCGGCGGTTGATCAGGGTCTGCTCCCGTCCACGATCAAAATAGGAAGAAAAAGAGGCATCGGATATATAGGCATCGGCAAAGTGCGGGGTCATTCCGAGAAATGAATAGTGAGTCAGGAACAAAGGTCCCCCTGTGGTATAAGGCCACTTGATTTGTAACCGTTTGGCATACTCTTTGCCGGCCCAACCATTTGCGTAGGTAGACGCTGGCAAAGAATGTGTCGGTGACGCAGCTCCCAATAAATACACAATCATGCACTCATTGTATCCCTTCACCCATTGGTTTTTGCTCCACCCGTGGGTGGGAGACCAATGCCAGTAGATCTGGTCTCCGCCGCGCGTATACCAATCCCACTCCACTTCCTCCCATAATTTCGTGATGATCCCGCGCAGTTCGGCCTCCACCGGGTTGTCGCTGGAAAACGCGTTCCGGACGGTAAGCATTGCTTGCATCAGAAACGCCGTCTCCACGATATCTCCGCCGTCATCCGTTTCATCAAATTGAAGCGACTTGCCGCTGGCCCCATGGATCCAGTGGGCCCATGCACCGTGATAACGCGTCGTATTGTCCCGCAGGAAACGGCCCATCTTGAGCAAGCGGGCGGCACCCTCTTCCCGCGTGATGTAGCCGCGTTTCACCCCTACCATGATCGACATCATTCCAAATCCTGACCCCCCGACCGCACAGCGGTCCGGGAAAGTATTTTGCTCCCGCGTCAAACCGGAGACCGGATGGGCATAATCCCAGAAATACCTGAAGGTTTGCCGCTGCACCACGTCCATCAACTGCTCGTCCGTGAGCTTCGGGGGAGCGGCCACCGAAGGGGGTTCGGCGTGCAGCAGCGCGACTTGAAAGCTTAAGATTATAGGGATGAAAATCCGGCTGATCCGCAGACGGGTGAGAAATAGGCAATTGGGCATCATCTTGTTAACTTGCGGACCGCTCTTATTGGTATGGCTTGGCATGAATTCAACTCCATGCATCAGCGACAGAACTGCAACGCGGCCGACGGAAAATGCATGGACGCGCCGGATTCAGCGAGCAAGCCTGTATTTACCACTCCTGACGACGGTCAGTCCTCACGCAACTGAAACCAATCGAATTTCGCCTGGAGCCGTCCCTCCCTACGTCGGGTTCGGGAAGGGATTCGATGGAACATCTTGATCTGATAGAAAACGGAAAATCCTTTGAAAACAAAGCCCTGAGCCGTCCTCGTCCTACTGGCAGGTAGCCCTTGCTAACTCGCTTCACCAGGAACTTCTGCCATTTTTCGTCCATGACTATCTGTAACAACAATGGCATCTCCTGTCATGACAGAAATTTTCCGACTAAAGACACTTCTATTTGGTAGAACCGTGTTTCTTAGTGGTTCCAGCAGTGCCGGATGTTTTCCGCCTTTTCCAATTTCAACCTTTCCGCTTCTCCTTTCCACCAGCAATTCAATCAGGGTGAAAGCGGGCGGTGGGCAGGCTACTCTGGGTTTGTGCATGCATGCATGCGCTTCATTTTATTGCGTTGTGTTTTGTTGGAGTCATAAATTTTCTTACTTGGAATCTTGCCACGGTGCCAATCCAAGCGCTGAACAAGCGCCCTGCACAGCGCCAAGGTCGCCTTTGGCAAGTGGCAATGCGATGGTTCGAAAAAAGTTTAAAGTTTAATTTAAAGACATCTGATTCTTGACTTCATCCGCTAATTCTGTAATCGCCCGATGATGCAAAAACATAATGATCATTTTTGGTTGACGAGATCTCTCTTCGCTTGTATTGTTGCGTTGTGTTGCTTTTTTTGCGTCAACGACGTGCCTAAGCGATCCAAAACCCCAAAACCCCCAAACCCAACCATCAAGCCATGAATCTCCACAATTTCCCATTCTGCCGCCGCTTCAAGATGGCGATCTGTAGTTACAAGCAAGCATCCTGTCATGTCAGGAACTTTCCGCCAACTGAGACATTCGAATGGAGTCGCTCGGCTTGCCCAGCTATGTGATTGACCACTCCGGAGCGTGAGATACCTGCCGCTTCGGCCTCCATGCACAACCCAACAACCCAAATACCCCATGAAAACCAACCTGAAAAACCGCCTATTCACCCGCTCTTCCATCCTCGGT
>VFJU01000248.1 GCA_009885905.1 Verrucomicrobiota bacterium | reverse complement strand
GGCGTTTGAGAATCGAGCAGATTGTTAAAATTTACGGATTGCCGTAACGGTTTGTGTGGTTGATGCTAGGAGATTCTTTCATGTTACTTCCAGTATTCCATGATTTGATTAGGCCGCAATGGCGAGTCGTGCTTGAGGAGCTTAAGCTCTCGGGAAGACTACCTGTCAGTGAGTTGGCAAGGCGGGTAGGCGCTAGCTACATGGCGGTCAAACAACACTGCGAGGAGCTCAATAAAATCGGTTACTTGGAGAGGTCGCGCATTCCTCGCAAAGTGGTGGGACGCCCAGAAATTTTTTATAGCCTTGGGGTCAAGTCTGATCGCTTGTTTCCGGAGGCGGGGCCAGCTTTCACTCTCGATTTGCTTACTGATTTGAAAGCTTTGTTCGGAGAAAATATGCCGGACAAATTATTTTTTCAGTATTTCCAACATCGACAGGAAGCATGGCAGGTTTTGATTTCTAACGAGTCATCACTGGTGAAAAAAATGATTAGATTGGTGGCGCTTAGAAACAAAGAAGGATGTCTCGACCGCTTTGTGGATGATCTAACAAGCTGTCCTCGTATCGAGGAGTTTCACAATCCACTCTCGCGGATTTTTGAATCATACCCAAGAGTTCCTGGCATGGAGCTTCGGATGATCGAAGGGCTACTCGGGACGCGAGTCACGCGCCGTGAGATTTCCACTGGGCCTACGGGTCAACCTCGGGTGATTTTTGAAGTGACGGTCATTTGATAAGGATGAAAGATAGTTTTTTTGAATGACTTGTGAAGCCATTGCGTCGAATGCTGAGAAATCCCTAAAACCATGAAGAACTCCTATCTGATTTTTTCCACCACCCTGATTATGCTCGCGAGTTCGGCTTGCGATAAGCAAGGGGCCACCGCTCAAAAAATTTCCGAGCTCGAACGAAAGAATAGCGAGGCGGAGGAACGGCAGCGAGATTTGGAACGGCAAATCGAAGACCAGAAGTTGGCATCGGAGCGGGACGCGATCGAGCGGGAGCGCGCGAGAATTGAAGAAGATCGCGCCGCTTATGAACTTCAAAAAGGTGATGCGAGCGCCGCACAAGATAGCGCGATCCGCAAGCGAGAGGCTGCTCTAGCAGAACGAGAGGGTAAGCTCGACGACGTGCAAGCTACGTTAGAAAAAAATCAGGATGAGCAGCTTGCGCGTGGACAGAAACTCACCGAGAGGGATCGCGAACTCGCTGGGCGTGAGGCATTGCCATTTCAGCAGAACGAGCAATCTGCGCCGGTGGCAGACTACGGTGTTTTTTATGATTCGCTCTCGTCTTATGGATCGTGGTTCGAGACGTCCGACTACGGATACGTCTGGCAACCCGTGGTCGTACGTGAAGCGAACTGGCGACCCTACGCACGGGGTCGTTGGATTTGTAGCGACCGGGGCTGGACGTGGTTGTCGGAGGAGCCCTTTGGCTGGGCGACTTATCACTACGGAAGGTGGGCCTTGCTGCGTGGACGTGGATGGGTCTGGGTGCCAGGCTCGCAGTGGGCTCCTTGCTGGGTCTCATGGCGTGAAAATGCCAATTACATCGGGTGGGCACCGCTACCGCCCGAGACGCTCGCCTACCGTGGTCAAGGCTGGAGCGCTGGTGTGGACGTGCAGTTCAATATCGGTCCATCGTGGTTTAACTTCGTCGGAATAAAAGATTTCGGAAGTCCGATCTATCGGCGTTGTTTACCACTGGCTGAGAATAGGGTCATCGTTGCAAATACCACGAACATCACGAACATCTACATCGAGAACAAGCAGGTGATTTGCGGTGGACCACGCTACAAGGCGGTTAGCGAGCGAGTGGGTCGGCCCTTGCCGTTTTACCGGCTTGATGTGAATTCAAATCCACGTCCGAGTCGTGATCCGTTAGCGATGCGTCCGCAAATCCAAGGAGATCGACTCACGGTTTCTGCGCCTAACCTAGATGCCGGTTGGAATGACCGCCTCAAGCCAAATCGTGTCAAAGAGCGCATCGCTACCGTAAATCTCGATAGGAGCAAAGATATCAGTCCCGAGGTTAAAAACCAATATCGTAAAAGTCGTGAGGAAGGACGTGTGCTGGCAGATCAAGCAATCCTTGATCTTGGTGGACGCAAAAATTTTGAACAGCGCCGCGCTGATAAATTGTTAGAAAATCGCAATCAAGCGTCTACCCCCATACCGCAAGAAAGCCCGCAAGGACCTGAAGTGATTCCTAATAGCGAAAAACCATCTAAGCCTAACAGACCAGATGCGAGCCGTCCGGAAAATCCGGATAATTTCAAACCGGAAAAAGGCAGAGAAATTGATCGAGTTCGTCCTACGCCTAGCGACGAGATGAAGCGTCCCTTGCCTACGGTGGGTTCGAAGGATCCGGTCGAGAGTCCTGTCCAAGGTGCTAACGGGCCGGAAAACGTGTCGCCTCGACCTACACCGCCGATGCCGAAGAATCCTGATCCAGCGGATGTGAGTGCTCCCTCAGTTGTGGAGACCCAAGTGGGGGTTGACGTCCTCGATTCTTCGGTGACTGGCGGCGAAAAAACTCGTCAGCCCAGCAAGCCAGATCAGGTCATTCAGGATGTTATCAAAGGAAGTCCTACAAAGGCTCCCGGCAAGGAAGTCGTCGAAGAAAAGCCTGCCACTGATCAAGTGAAGGAAACGCAAAAGGATGCGGCAGCGCAGCAACAGGAGCGCCGAGCCGAGCAAGCGAAGGATGCGGCAGCGCAGCAACAGGAGCGCCAAGCTGAGCGAGCGAAGGAGGCGGCGGCGCAGCAACAGGAGCGTCAAGCCGAGCAAGCAAAGGATGCGCAAAAGGATGCGGTCGCGCAGCAACAAGAGCGTCAAGCCGAGCAAGCAAAGGATGCGCAAAAAGATGCGGCGGCGCAGCAACAAGAGCGCCAAGCTGATCAAGCAAGGGAAGCGCAAAAGGATGCGGCTGCGCAGCAACAGGAGCGCCAAGCTGAGCAAGCGAAGGAAGCGCAAAAGGAGGCGGCGGCGCAGCAACAAGAGCGCCAAGCCGAGCAAGCGAGGGAAGCGCAAAAGGAGGCGGTGGCGCAGCAACAGGAGCGTCAAGCCGAGCAAGCGAGGGAAGCGCAAAAGGAGGCGGCGGCGCAGCAACAAGAGCGTCAAGCCGAGCAAGCGAAGGATGTGCAAAAGGAGGCGGCGGCGCAGCAACAAGAGCGCCAAGCTGAGCAAGCGAGGGAAGCGCAAAAGGAGGCGGTGGCGCAGCAACAGGAGCGTCAAGCTGAGATGGTGAGAGAGCGTCAGCAAGAAGTCGCACAGCAGCGCGAGCAACAGATAGAGCAACAGCGCCAACAACAGCGTGAGCAACAGGAGCGCCAAGCCGAGCAAGCGAGGGAGGCGCAACAGGAGCGCCAAGCCGAGATGGCAAGAGAGCGTCAGCAAGAAGTCGCACAGCAGCGCGAGCAGCAGATGGAGCAACAACGCCAGCAACAGCGTGAGCAACAGGAGCGCCAAGCCGAGCAAGCGAGGGAGGCGCAACAGGAGCGCCAAGCCGAGATGGCAAGAGAGCGTCAGCAAGAAGTCGCACAGCAGCGCCAGCAACAGATGGAACAACAGCGTGAGCAACAGATGGAGCAGCAACGCCAGCAACAACAAGAGCAACGCCAGCAGCAGATAGAACAACAACGTGAGCAGCAGATGGAGCAACAGCGCCAGCAACAACAAGAGCAGCGCCAGCAGCAGATGGAACAGCAACGCCAGCAACAACAAGAGCAACGCCAGCAGCAGTTAGAACAACAACGCGAGCAACAGATGGAGCAGCAGCGTCAGCAGCAACAACAGCAACAACAGCAACAACAGCAACAACAGCAACAACCAGGGCAGTGAGCAGTCATTTGCTTATTTCAACCACGTTGTGAGGTTTTCTTGCTGATTTGGATGATGGATTCGAAAAATTCTGGTCAGGCGGTGAGTTGCGATGAAGCTTGTGCATCGCAAAGCATTGATTCCTTCTAATTTCCGCTCCCATGCTTCCATCCCTTACCGGCCTTGCGCCAGAATCTCTCGCCGCGTGGCTCAAAGATGCGAGCGAACCCTCGTTCCGTGCGGATCAAATTCTCGAGTGGGTTTGGAAAAAGAAAGTCACATCGATCGACGCAATGACCAACCTGCCAGCGGTGTTGCGTAAAAAACTAACGGATTCTTTTCGTCTCACCGCGCTCGAACACAGCACCACTCAAGGTTCCTCGGACACCACTCGCAAGTTTCTCTTCCGCTTGCATGACGGTCGTTACATTGAAAGCGTATTGATACCTGCGAATCCTGCTCTGTATGGTGAGAAGTCGGATCGTCGGACACTCTGTGTTTCTTCTCAGGTGGGTTGCGCATACGGATGCAAGTTCTGTGCCTCTGGACTTGCTGGGTTCACTCGTAATCTTGATGCCTCTGAAATCGCGGGGCAGGTACTCGCTGCTGAACAACTTTCGGGTGAGCGTGTCGACTCTCTCGTTTTCATGGGAATGGGAGAGCCGCTTGCGAACCTCGATAACTTACTCGCCGCCATCGCTCTGATCACTGGTCCAAAAACTTTGCATCTGGGCGCGCGCCATCTAACCATTTCGACCTCGGGTCTCGTCCCTCAAATTCGCCAGCTTGCGGATCATCCCCAGCAAATCCGCCTTGCGATTTCTCTTCATGGGGCGACTGATGACGTCCGTGAGCAAATCATGCCGATCAATAAAAAGTGGCCGGTGAGTGATTTGTTTGAAGCATTGGACCACTGGAACGCCAAGAAAACTCAGAAACTCACGCTCGAATACATTCTCATTCAAGACGTCAACGACTCGCTTGAGCAAGCCGCCATCCTGGCCCGCCACGCTCGGCGCTTGGGTGCTAAGGTGAATCTCATTCCATACAACAACGTCGAGGGACTCGAGTGGAAGCGACCACCTAACAATCATTGTCGCTCCTTTCAAGAAGTTTTAAAATCCGCAGGCGTCATTGCAAATTTGCGTCTCGAAAAAGGTCACGACATTGATGCAGCTTGTGGCCAACTCCGACTCAAGCAGGAGACGGCGGAAGGCATCATTGTTGCTCCTTCGAAACGTTAGAAACTTGGCTGGATTCTTACCAGAAATGGCTAGATGCCTTGCATCATCTTCTCCATCTCCTTGAACATTTTCATGGCCTCAATCAACGACTGATACATCAGCCACGTCAGAGCGAGTGTCGCGAGAGTGATGATGATTTTCCAAATCGCCGACAGGCGTGGGTGCCACCAGATCATCGGCAACGCCAAGGGGCCGACGCTGCCCAAGACCAAAACAATCGCCCATGTCCGAAAATACCACGGAAGATTGTTTGAGGGAATCCGCGGTGGCATCAATCCATCGAGAAACTCGCCGCAGTGTTTGCATTTGATCGCTTCGTCTTGGATCTCCTCGGCGCAGTAAGGGCACTTTTTCATCGCTTTAAGAAATCAAACTTAATGACGAGTGGATGGATAAACAACCCGCAAGACTCGAATGGGGTTGTTTAAGTGCGTCGACCGCTGCTAGCCGCGCGGTAGCGTTTGCTAGACGGGTTCAGGCCGTCAAGCGGGCAAGTAGCTTCGCTAGCGTTGTCGGTGTCGCTAGATTCGCCTTGGCGAGATCTTGAGGTGTAAGCTCGATACCAAAGCGATCTTCGACGGCGATGACCAGTTGCGCTGTCGTAGAATCATTCAGGCCGGCAGCGACTAGGTCTCCATCCTCGGGAAAATCCCAGTCGAGATCCAGCACACCTTCGTCGTTGAGCCAGTCGATTATTTCCGTAGGGGTGGGTGTGTTCTTCTTCGAAACTTCCATGTGGGAAAACGGTGCAATGGCTTTTTCCGCGCATCAAGCGGAAAGGTAAAAAATTTTAAAAGGTGGTAGATGGGTTGGATTGATGGCGGTGAGGGAGGAATTTATCGAGACTTCCGGTTTTCGGATTGCCTCGGGGATGGTTCAAGAGACGATGGCGCTGCATGGCTTATTTAGCAGAACGGGCATTTGAATTGATTACCTCCGCACATGATCGCGGGCGACTTGCACATGCATTCCTCATCAGTGGTGCGCACGGCAGCGGTAAGGAAATGCTCGCAGCTCGCATGATTCAGATGGTGAGTGGTAAGGCAAGTTCTGGCGGATTTGATTTGTTCGGTGAGCCTGTCGTCGTGGAGACACCGTTACTTGATGAGTTAGAAAGTGGCTGGATCCGGATCATCCGTCCCCGGATGAAATCGCGCCGCATTGGCGTGGACGAGATTCGTGATCTTGAGCAGACACTTCACCTCGCCGCGCCGGGAGGCGCTTGTAAGGTGGGTGTGATCACCGAGGTAGATCGTATGAATGACCAAGCGGCAAATGCGTTTTTAAAAACCCTCGAAGAGCCGCCAAAAAATACTTTGTTGCTTCTTCTAACCGCCAATCCTCAACGACTGCTTCCAACCATTCTTTCGCGCTGCGTGCGTTTGCCATTGCTCGGTGGTCGGGCTTTACTTGAAGAGGGGGGGGCCGAGTTGGTCCGTGCGCTTAACGCGGCTGCTTCGCGTGGATTCGGCACGCCGATGGCTGCGCTGCATTTAAAAACCGCATTTAGTTCGTTTCTAGCAGAATTACGAAGTGAAGCCGATTCTGCGGCAAAGGCCGCCGAAAAAGAGGAGGTGGCCGCTTACCGAGATTCGACCGATGGTAAATGGCTTAAAGAGCGCGAGGATTTTCACAAAGCCGCCGCCGAGGCGGAATACCTAGACGGGCGCAACCGGCTTTTCGACGTTCTTATGGCATGGATGGCGGATCTTCTGAGGATGAAGGTCAATGGCGGGGGCTTAGATTTCCCCGAGTCTGCGCCCGCACTGCGCAGCATCGCGGAAGCGGAATCGGAAGGTCGCCTGCTCAAGCGGATGGAAGCGCTCGACTCGCTACGCCGGACGCTCGAGACAAATGCATTCGAGCCGCTGGCGATCGAAGTGGGTTTCCTCAAAGCATTCGGTTGAAAATCTCAGGTGATTTCAAATAGGATCACGAATTCTTAGCGACGGCATTTTTCAAGCAACCCAGCGAGGAACCAAGTGATCTGGGCCAGAGCATCTGAGTGAACCGATTTTCCGAGTGCAGCGAGATCCTCCCGGCATTCCACCAGTAGATTCATCGCGGTGTCTACAGCGCTCTCGATGGCTCCTTCGTACTCCGCAATTCCTAACAGTATTGGTAGGTCGAGAGGTTCTTGATCGAGGATGCGTTTGTTGAGCTTTATCCGCTGAGCTTCTGAGGCGGTCTCTAGCAGATTGAGAATAGGTAAGGTTAGTTTGCCCTTGAGCAGGTCGGTGCGCAGCGTCTTGCCGACGATTTCCTCCGAGCCGACGAGGTCGAGGCAGTCGTCGTAGATCTGATAGGCAGTTCCGAGCTTCATGCCGTAGCTGTAGAGTCGGGCTTCGGTCGCGGCATCAAGGCCAGATAGATTTGCGGAGAGACCGGTGGCAGCGGCGAAGAGGGCACCCGTTTTCATTTCGATCACGCGGAAATACTCGGCCTTGGTGAAGGTGAGATCGAAGCGGCGCTGGGTCTGGATGATTTCCCCTTGGCAGACTTCGCGGGCGGCGTTGCCGACCTTACGGCAAATGTCGATGCTGTTGAAGTCGGTGGCGAGGGTAAGGGCGTGGGAGAAGAGTACGTCGCCGAGTAGGACCGAGAGCGCGTTGCCCCACTTCGCATTGGCGGTGGGTACCATTCGGCGCGTGTTGGCTCCGTCCATGATGTCGTCGTGGACGAGCGTGGCCATGTGGATGAGTTCGAGAATCACGCCAATTTTTAGGTGGTCATCCGTGACACCACCGGCCGCTCCGCCGACGAGGATTGCTAGGGCGGGGCGGATGCGCTTGCCTGACGTGTTGCAAATGTAGGCGACGTAGGGTTCGACGGCGGGATCGAACGCACGAACTTGTTCGCGGATCGAAATTTCTACTCGTTCGAGTTCGGGACGGATCAGTTCGAACGGAAAAAGTGCGTTGCTGGGAGAATGTGTGGACGTGGGTGCCATGATGTTCGGGCTGCCCATAATTTTCACAGGCTGAGGAATCCCGCAACCCTTGAAATGATGAGAATTTCAATTCGCCGCCGTTCCCCAACGCAATTTGCATAACGGTAGACCATGAAGACGGACTAAATGGTTCGGGAAAGCACCAACGAGTCGCGACCGCTGTCCTCGTACTGCCTAAGGCGTGACGGTGGGAGATCGACCAAAGTCGTGGGAGTGTAGCCGAGCTTGTGGGTGAAGAAATCTGCCGCTCGGTTGCTCAAGGCGAAAACTCGTGCGACGCCGGACTCTCTAGCAAGATTTTCGGCATGACGAACTAACTCGATACCATATCCACGACCTTCGTGCGCTTGCTTCACATACAAACACGCAATTTCAGCACACTTGTCTAACGGGTATTCGTGCAGTGCCACACATCCGACGACGTTGTCATCGATGGTCATCACATGGAAATCTTCAATCCTCGTTTGGATGTCCTCGTACCTGCGCTCCACAAGTTTCGTGCGGCGCACTGAGCGTCCGATCATTCCGAGAAGTTCAGGAATATCCTCCTCGCGGAGTTTGCGAATCATTCGGTAGCTATCGGCGTGAATCATCGTGCCAACGCCTTCGTTAGAAAATAGCTCGTCGACGAGGACTCCTTGCTGCCGTCCGTTGAGGACGTGCACTCGGGGAACTCCGCGCTGACAAGCGGTCGCAGCGGCACGCAGCAACGCCGCGCCAAGGGCATCGCTCTGGAGAGTGAATTTTTCTGCCTCGGCAGCGCGGACCGCGTGAGCTGGGACGCCGTCGATGAGGATCGCTTCTTCGAGCAGGGTGATGATTTTCGCCACGCCGATCCGGAGAGCGAAGTCGACCACGGGTGCGTCCAGTGGTCCAGTCGCAGAGGCATCAATGATTGCGGATTGTCCGCGGGCTAAGATTTCTAACGTCTCTTTTGCCGCGGCGGGGTCGGTGATTGGACGAGAAACTCGGGCGGCCATGATCTCGCACTCGAGTGTCCAGTCGTAGAGATCTTTCAAATCTCCACCCAGAACTCCAAGCACGAGCTTAACTCCCAAGTCTTCTAAAACCGCTAAATCTAGCAGGGTTTCTGCCACAGCAGGCTCGGGTAAAAGACCCGCCTCAATCAGCACGAAAAATATCTTTCCTCGGAATTGAGGAATGTACTGGAGGACTTCTCGAACATCACTTTGCTGTGCCACGTGCTTTTTCTACCAAACCCACGCGACGCCGCAAGCGCGACATCTCGAGGGATGCAGAATTTATCAAATCGCCCAAATCGGAGTTCAGCACGATGGGTTATCTTAATTCCGCGTCGAACTCGATGACTTGCCCAGGGAGTAAGTGATCGCTCACGATGGTGATTCGTGGTGTTGATCCGCCGCTGTGGACTTCAAAACACATACTCTCTCCGGGAGTTAGTCCGATCAGCGACTTCAAGGCACGCACTCCGTTCACCGCAACATAAGCGTCACGGTAAATCGGTGCGATCCCCGTGTTTTGCACGGTGACTCTAGCACTTCGATCGCTCACATGAAATCCAGTGATGCGGAATTTGTATCCGCAGGCCATGCCGGCACGCTCGATCCTATCCATCGTTTGGTGGAGCGGTTGATCGTTACCAATTAGGTAGCTGATGTGAAATGCACGAGCGGCTTCCTCGAAGGCGACCCCGTTAGGTCCGTTGGTGGCCAACGCTAATTTCTGATCGCGTTTGTTGTAGTAGCTAAATTCGCCACCAGCAGGTGATCGTCGGTAACGATTGCGGTCGAGAGCATTCCAGTTTTGCTCATTTTCCTTTGCGTGTTGTTTGCACAGAAATGAATCATCAAATAGCCCAAAGGAAAGTTTGAGAAGAGATGGGCTTTCGGCGATGGGAGTCACTTCAGTATCCGCTGCGTCGACGGAAATACTCCATGGAAGCGATTTGAATGTCACATTAAGATGTTCGAGGAATTCAGCCTGATAGATTTTATCTGGGAAAGTTTTACCGAGGATAAAGGGTCCATCATAAATGTGGTACTCCGCCCAAAGACCGAAGCCTGTTTGAAGAAATGCGAGGCGTGGATCGCGGTCGTAGCGCTCAGCGAAGTGGGTGTAAAATTGCTTGGTGAAGCGTTTAAGCTCTGGGTGTGACCAATCAGGAAAATCGGTCGATTGTTTTTCGCTAGCGCCGTGTGTCTCGTGATAGTCAGGGAGTGCTTTGATGTAGCTTGGAACCGTGGTCGGCTTTCCCGGATAGACGTAGTAAAAGCGCAAGATTGCTTGGTGGTTACGACTCGCGATGGCATTTAGCTTTGCTTCGATCGTGGACCAATCGTAGCGGCCTGGTTCGGTGACGACGTCAGAATATCGGACGTACGAGTATTCAAGTTGGATCGCGCGGCTGTGGTTGTTTTCCGAGTCATCCCAGAAGACGATGCCTGTCATCGGTTGGACATGATGGATTTGACTCTGCAACGGCACCGCGCGCATCACATCACCTTCATTGGTTAATTCAACAGCACCGAGCATGCTTGCCAATAAAAATAGAAGCATCAGAACTTTGTTAGAAATGCTTGTCATCCATTAAATCAATACTCCACGCTCTCAAAAACCCCACCACCCAGCAATCTTCCTCCGTCATAGAGTGCGCAAATTTGGCCTGGGGCGATTGCACGTTGTGGGCGTTGAAATTTCAGTTGGATTTTACCGTCAGCGATGGGTTCTAACATTGCTGGCTCTGCCTTGGCGCGGTAGCGTGGCTGAGCATCGATCATGCGTTTTTGGTCGAATGATTCATTCAGTGCGGTGAGTGTGCCAACCGTGCAGACTTGAGAGTAAAGCCCGGAAGATTCTGGTCCATCCCAGCCTACAATCAGATGATTTTTCTGCTGATTTTTCCCGACAACCACGTAGGCCATGCCATCTCGCGGTGAGGCCACGCCGTGACCTTTCCTTTGACCGATCGTGTAGAGGTGGAGCCCACGGTGTTCTCCTAGCACTTTTCCCGAAAGGTCAACAATTTCGCCTGGTGTGTCAGTGACATAGTGTCGAAGGAAATCGCTCATTTTAACTTGGCCGAGGAAACAAATTCCTTGGCTATCCTTCTTTTCCGCCACGGGCAATTGGAAGCGGCGTGCGACATTTCTAACCTCTGGCTTGAGCATTTCTCCTGTTGGGAAAAGTGCGTAGGATGCTTGTCGCTGGGTCATGAGCGAGAGGAAATAACTCTGATCCTTGTTAGGGTCTGCTCCCCGCAGGATAGCGGCCGACCCATCACTCAGGCTGCGACGTCGTGCGTAGTGACCCGTCGCGACATGCTCGAATCCTTGTTCTAACGCATAGTCGAGAAACACGCCGAATTTCATTTCTCGGTTGCACCAGACGTCTGGGTTCGGGGTGATGCCCGAGCGGTAGCCTTCTATCAGGTAATCGACGATTCTGTCGCGATATGAATCAATCAAATCGAT
>VFJU01000521.1 GCA_009885905.1 Verrucomicrobiota bacterium | reverse complement strand
TATCTTTGCCCAGTGCCATCGATGTTTATCATCGTCTCGACGATTCAACTCTATCCTGCCGAAACCTACGACAAAGGGCTCGCCATCATCACCTGCGCCACCCGCCGTCCAGCTCCTGGTGCGTTGATGCCACAGGTGAAATCGCTGAACTATCTGAATAACATCATGGCCAAGGTGGAGGCGATTCAAGCGAACGCGCTCGAGGCGGTGATGCTTAACGAGCAGGGGTACGTGGCGGAGTGCACGGGCGATAATTTGTTTATCATAAAAAATGGCACGCTGCTTACGCCGCTGATTTGTGATGGTGCGCTGGATGGTATCACCCGCTCTGTGATCATCGAGATCGCGCACAAACTTGGTGTCCCTTTCAAAGAATGCTCGCTCACTCGTTATGATATTTTCATCGCCGACGAGTGCTTCCTTACTGGAACCGCCGCCGAGGTGATCCCAGTGGTCGCGCTTGACCGCCGCATCATCGGATCGGGTAAGCCTGGACCGTTTACAGATCGTTTTCTAGCAGAGTTTAAAAACTTAGTCATGAACACCGGTACACCCTTCGCCTAACTTGTTTTCCTAACGAAAATTATGAAGTGCGATTTTTGCGACAAAAAAGCCACCGTCTTCCTCACACAACTTGTCGAGGGGCAGATGAAAAAGGTTTGTCTTTGCGATAATTGTGCCAAAGAGCGCGGCGTCACTGACCCGACAGGATTTTCGTTAGCAGATCTCTTGCTTGGTGGCCTGCCCGGTGGACCCGGTACGGGCAACTCTGGCACTACGACATCGCCGCGAGGCAACGGCAAAAAATGTCTAACTTGTGGTTTTTCGCTAGATGACTTGAAGCGGGTACGTCGTTTCGGTTGTGGTGATTGTTATGCCACATTTAGCGAGGAAGTTACCCAGATGTTGCGTGGGATGCACAAGGGGACGTCACACGTCGGTAAGGTTCCTGAAGGGCAGATGGCCCTGCAATTCCGCAATCAACGCATCGAGGAACTCAGGACACGCCTCGAGCAAGCGATCACCTCGGAGAGCTACGAAGAAGCCGCGGGAATCCGCGATGAAATCCGTAACCTCGAAGAAATCCAACTTTGATCTGTTAATCTAACCTATCAATCATCATGATGCGCTTCACCACTCTCATCAAACACCCTGCCGACTGGATGACAGGCGGGCAGGTTGAGCATGGCGCGGTGCTTACCTCGCGCATACGACTCGCGCGTAACCTGCGGCATCATCCATTTCCCGGCTGGGCGAAGCGTGACCAACGTGCCGCCGCTCTCGATTTGATGCGACCCGCTGTGGATGCTTTGCCGGCGATGAAAGGAGCTTTTTCTCACGAGCTTGGCGATCTGACTTCGGTGCAGAAGCAAGTCTTGGTCGAGCGCCACTTGATTTCGCGCGAGCACGCGGCGCGTGGCGACGGATCCGCCGCCGTCATCGAACGCCGGCAAACTTTGAGTCTCATGCTCAATGAGGAAGACCATTTGCGGATGCAGGCGATCCGGCCTGGCCTGCAACTCACTGCAGCGTTCAATGCTCTATCAGAATTGGACACGGCCTTGGAGGAATCGCTTGAATTTGCTTTTGATCCTACGCTTGGTTACCTCACCACCTGCCCGACCAATCTAGGCACTGGCTTGCGTGCCTCGGCGATGCTGCATTTGCCCGCCCTTGTTCTGAGTGACCAGATCGGGCAAGTCCTCCAGGCGGTCAATAAAATTGGCCTTGCGGTGCGGGGACTCTACGGCGAGGGCACCGAGTCACTCGGTAATCTTTATCAAATTTCTAATCAATCCACGCTAGGGGAGAGTGAGGAAACGATCATCCGGCGCCTAGAAAGGGTTATTTCTCAAGTTTCCAACCACGAGCAAAATGCGCGCGAAAAACTTTTTGAGGACGATCCCGAGATGGTTTCTGATAAAATCGGCCGCGCTTACGGGGTGCTCCGCTACGCCCACGTGATCAATTCGAAAGAGGCACTGAACCACCTTTCGCTGTTACGTCTTGGCGGCACACTTGGGTTTTTCTCCCCAGAAACCGTCACTCTTTGCGACACGCTGCTGATGGATATCCAGCCAGCTCATCTACAACTTCACTCCGGGAGGAAACTTTCCCCTGAAGAACGCGACTCGATCCGTGCAGAAATTGTGCGTGCGCGTTTGCAATTTCTCGAATCACCTGATAAAGATATAGTCGATAAAGACGCAAAGGAATCCATAGACACACCCAACCCAAGCGACTCATGAACAACTTCACTCCACGTGCTCAACAAGTCCTCGCTCTTGCTCGTAAAGAAGCAGACCGATTCAACCACTCCTACGTCGGCACCGAGCATTTGTTGCTAGGTCTGATCAAACTCGGCCAAGGGGTCGCGGTCAACGTCCTCGAACGGATGGGTCTCGAACTCGAGGCCGTTCGCATGGAGGTGGAAAAAGAAGTTGGATCCGGTCCGCCCCAAAAATCTGCTGGAAACATTCCCTACACTCCACGGGTGAAAAAAGTGCTCGCTCTCGCAAACAAGGAAGCCAAGGCACTCAACCATTCTTACGTCGGAACCGAGCATCTTCTGCTAGGACTGCTGCGTGAGGGCGAAGGCGTCGCCGCGCGCGTACTCAAGCGCCTCGACGTTGACATACAACGCACACGCAACGAGATCCTCGCAGAAATCGATCCGAATTTCTCGCCAGATGATCAAGACGACGATGATGACGACGACGACGCCGAAGACGGACCCTTCGAGGACGAAGCCCAAGCTCAGTCCCCAACCGCGGGCGCTGAAGCGAAGTCAAAGACACCTGCGCTAAAAGCATTCGGCCGCGATCTCACCAAGGTCGCTCGCGAAGGTGGACTCGATCCCGTGATCGGCCGCGAAAGCGAAATCGAACGCGTGATTCAAATCCTCTGCCGCCGCACGAAAAATAATCCGGTCCTCATCGGAGAGGCCGGCGTAGGCAAGACGGCCATCGTCGAGGGCCTCGCCCAGGAAATCGCGACGGGCAACGTCCCTGAGATTCTTCGCGACAAAAAAGTCATCACTCTGGACCTCGCTCTTATGGTCGCGGGTACGAAATACCGTGGCCAGTTTGAGGAGCGTATCAAAGCAGTCATGGATGAAATCCGTAAGGTGAAAAATGTTATTTTGTTCATCGATGAACTCCACACCATCGTCGGTGCAGGTTCCGCTGAGGGCGCGATGGATGCTTCTAACATTATCAAGCCGGCTCTCAGCCGTGCTGAGTTGCAATGTGTCGGTGCCACCACACTCAATGAGTATCGCAAATACATTGAAAAAGACTCGGCACTGGAACGTCGTTTCCAACAAGTGAAGGTGGACGAGCCTTCGGTCGATGACGCGATCAAAATCCTGCAAGGGCTGCAGGAAAAATACGAGTCTCACCATAAAGCCAAGTTCACTCCAGAAGCCATCGAGGCTGCGGTCAAGCTGACGTCACGCTATCTAACTGCACGTTTTCTGCCGGATAAAGCGATCGACGTGCTAGATGAAGCTGGCTCACGCGCGCGCATCGGCACCATGACACGTCCACCATCGATCAAGGAGTTAGAGGCGGGCATCGTGCAGATCAATCGCGACAAGGTGACTGCCATCGCGGATCAAAATTTCGAGAAAGCCGCTTCGCTGCGTGATGATGAAAAGCACGCGAAAAAGACCTTGGACGACACGCTCAAGGCGTGGCGCTCAACCTCGGAGGAGACGATCGTTACCGTCACGGATGATGATATCATGGCGGTGGTTTCTAAATGGACCGGAGTTCCTTTGCGGAGGATGGAAGAGAAGGAAACGGAAAAACTTCTCAAGATGGAGGACGAACTCAAGGGGCGCGTGATCGGTCAAAACGAGGCAGTGGTCGCTATTTCCAAGGCTCTTCGCCGTTCCCGTGCCGACCTCAAAGACCCGCGCCGCCCGATCGGTTCGTTCCTGTTCCTCGGTCCTACAGGTGTGGGTAAAACTTACCTGGCCCGCAACCTCGCGGAATTCATGTTTGGTGATGCGGATTCGTTGATCCAAATCGACATGTCAGAATACATGGAGAAATTCACCGCCAGTCGCTTGATAGGTTCGCCTCCCGGTTATGTCGGGTACGAAGAAGGCGGCCAGCTTTCCGAGGCGGTGCGTCGCCGCCCTTACTCGGTCGTGCTTTTCGATGAGGTAGAGAAGGCTCACCCAGACGTGATGAATCTCCTCCTGCAAATCCTTGAGGAAGGTACCATCACCGACTCGCTTGGACGCAAAATCGACTTCCGAAACACGATCATCATCATGACGTCGAACGTCGGTGCATCCACTATCAAACGTCAAACTTCGTTAGGGTTTGGGGCTATGAATGCGGATGATGCTGACCATGACGGCATGAAGGAAAAAATCATCGAGGAGTCGAAGCGTTATTTCAAACCAG
>VFJU01000050.1 GCA_009885905.1 Verrucomicrobiota bacterium | reverse complement strand
TGTTCGGTCGATCTTCGTGACGGCAATCAGGCATTACCACAGCCGATGTCGATTGAGGAAAAACTCGATTTTTTTGATCTGTTAGTTCGGGTTGGTTTTAAACAGATCGAGGTTGGATTCCCATCGGCAGCGGATACAGAGTTCAATTTTTTGCGGCGCTTGATTGATGAAAACCGAATCCCGGAAGACGTTACAATTCAGGTGTTAGTTCAAACTCGTGAGCCGTTGATTCGGCGGACTTTCGAGGCGATTGATGGCGCTAGGCGTGCGATCGTACATATTTACAACTCTACTTCGCCTCTTCAACGTCGAGTTACCTTCGGAGATGCCTCACGGGAATCGATCAAACAAATAGCAATTGATGGCGCTTCGTTAGTAAAAAAACTTGTTCCAACGGTTCCGCGCACGGAAGTGATCTTGCAATACTCTCCCGAGTCATTTTCAGACACGGAGTTAGATTTTGCCTTGGAATGTTGCAACGGAGTGATCGACGTTTGGCAGCCGACTCCGAAGGGGAAAATGATCATCAATCTGCCAGACACTGTCCAGTGGACCACTCCTAACATCCATGCAGATATGATCGAGTGGATGTGCCGACATCTTAAAAAACGCGACTCGGTTGTTGTTTCGCTGCACACTCACAACGACCGTGGCACTGGTGTGGCTGCGACAGAGCTTGGTCTTATGGCTGGAGCAGATCGCGTGGAAGGAACGCTTTTCGGAAACGGTGAACGGACGGGAAATCTTGATATTGTCACTGTTGCTCTTAATTTGAATAGCCATGGCATCAAGACAGGGTTGGATTTTTCTGATTTGCAATCGATCCGAACAGTCTACGAGCGGGTGACCCGACTAAGTGTGCCCGAACGGCAGCCTTACGCAGGCGAGTTGGTTTTCACCGCCTTTTCAGGCTCGCATCAAGACGCGATTAAAAAAGGCCTTGATCGCCGTGTGAAGGAATTGAAACAAGACCCTAACACCCCATGGGGTGTGCCATATCTAACCATTGACCCGCAGGATATCGGAAGATCCTACGAGGCGATCATCCGCATCAATTCTCAGTCTGGCAAAGGTGGGGTTGCGTATGTTCTCGATCGGGAGCATGGGTTTGATTTGCCAAAATCGATGCACCCTCAGGTAGGCAAGCGGATTTACGATCTCGCAGATGAGCAAGGTGGCGAACTTTCAGCTGACGAAATTCGTGAAACGTTTTTCGAGGAATTCGTCAACATTTCCACCCCTCTGGATCTCATTGACTACGAACTCATTCATCAAACCGGCGAGCGTGGACAAGTGCAGTGCAAGGCAAGCATCCTCATTCACAACGAAAAAAAACTGATAGAAGGCTTTGGTAATGGACCTATCAACGCATTCGTTCACGCGCTCGAGGGAGCTGATTTGAAAAATTTCAAAGTCACTGATTATCGCTCTCACGCGGTGCGTGGCGGATCAGATGCGAGTGCCGCGGCTTACGTGCAACTCCAGCACGATGATGGTCGTTTGCTTTGGGGGGCTGGGGTGGATTCGTCGATTGAAATGGCGGGTCTCAAAGCACTGGTGGCCGCATGGAATTTGCTGCGCGAGTGAATTTATGGTTAGATGAATCACATAACGACCTGGAAAAAGTCTCGCATGACTTCCCTGTAAACGTCGCGCTTGAATACTGGCAACCAGTCGAGATCGAATTCGGTTGGCAAAATCCAACGGTAAGCGCGAAATTCAGGCTGCCGCTGTTTCACGTTGATCTGTGGGGCATCGACTTTTAACTGGCAGAGAAAATAGGTTTGTTCTTGTCCGTGGCTTCCATGTTTGCGGAGTTTTTTACCACGTGTACCGGGTGGATAAAGGTAGCGGTAGCCTTGACGGTGTTCGATGACATCGTAGTGGTTTGCGTCGAGCCCGATCTCCTCCCGCACCTCGCGAGAAAGCGCTTGTTCTAGGGTTTCACCACCATCCACGCCCCCCTGGGGGAACTGCCACGCGCCCGGAATCGTCGAGCGCTCGCAGATCAGCAGGCCGCCAGATGGATTGACGATTAGGGCAGCTACATTTGGACGATAACGAACCACGGGCGAAAAATGACGATTTGGGATAACGGTGACAATCCTTAAGTTTGCTGAATATTAAATCTGATGCATGTTTTCGCTTTCAAACACCTTCGATGTGCATGGGGCGCGCCGTGATGCGACTTTACCAGATTAGCAACTCGGCCTCGACAGCCTAAGACTAACATGATGGAAAATCCTCACTGACAAACTGAGCGGTGTGGTGTTCTTTAATGATCGATGAACTTCATGACCTTCGAAGACGCACAATTTGCTCGCGAGCAACTGGTGAAAGGCTGCGTGAAGATGGAGAGCCTGCTGCGTGGTTTGCTAGATTCTAAAGGCAGGATCGCGGAAGAGGTCCATGCCACTCGAAAGCTCGGCAAGTCGCTGCGTGGTGGCTTTACACTATTTGGACTCGCTAAAATTTCGTCGCCCGAAATTCAAGTGATCGGGCGGCTTCTTGCCGGACCGCGTGACGCGGTTTCTCGCTACAGCACTTGGGAAAAACTCGCGTGGCAAGGAGGCGCCGCTGCGCATGAGATTGGTGCTCTGTTAGAACAACAGACCCACTCCGCGGCACGCAGACCTCCTTTGGAAACGGTGGATTGGTGTATCGAAAGGGTTAAATCCGCTCGGATACCACTGGAGGCTCTGCCGGCGGCGATGCTTGAGGAGCGAATCATGCAAGGTTTGAAGAGGCTTGAAATGCGTGTGGTTAAACGTTGCGGCATTCTCCAGCATGGTGACCAAGAAAAATTTCACGATGCCCGTAAAGCTTTAAAAGCCTATCTCGGTGCTATTGGATTTCTGCCGGAGGGCGCCGTCTTGCTAGATCCCAAGCTGCTCGAACTGCCAGAGTTGCTCGGTGATGAAAACGATCTTGCGACACTTTCTTTCTGGCTGAAAAGTCACGGATTCACCGCTGAATTTGTTCCAGACCTTTGGAGCCGCTTGCAAAATTTTCGCCAAGCCTTGCAAAAGCAAATCATCGCGGAGGTCGCGACCCTGCTTAACTTTTCAGATTTGTAATGCTGCCAAGCATCTCTGATATGCGTGGTCACGGTACGGATGACTTAGCGAAAATCGCGAGATATGATAATTTCTCGCGCGCTGGGGTTGCGCGTAGAGCATTTTCCTCTATGGAATGAGAACAGCGAATTGGAATCACCGAGCCGCTGCCAATTCTTTATCCCCATGTACGCACGTCTTGATTTTCGCAGCCGTCATCTAGGTCCCGTTGGTTCTGACCGTGATGAAATGATCCGAGATCTCGGCTACCCATCGCTGGCGGCACTCATCAACGCCGCGGTTCCCGCCAGCATCCGCTTGGATCACGCGATGTCGTTGCCTGCGGCTCGCTCGGAACATGCTGCGCTGAGTTGGCTGAAGTCGATCATGGGGAAAAATCGTGTTCTCAAATCTTTTATTGGCCAAGGCTACTACGGCACCCATACGCCGGGGGTCATTCAGCGGAACATTCTTGAAAATCCTGGTTGGTACACCGCTTACACACCCTATCAGGCAGAAATCGCACAAGGACGGCTTGAGGCGCTGCTGAATTTTCAAACCATGATTACGGACCTAACGGGTCTTGATGTTTCTAACGCATCTCTTCTAGACGAAGGTACCGCTGCAGCCGAGGCTATGAGCTTGGCGCTGGCCGGAAAGCCGAAGGGCAAGACCATCTTTATATCTGATCGCTGCCATCCCCAAACGATTGACGTTGTCACCACGCGTGCCCAACCGCTCGAAATCGACGTCATTGTCGGCGACTGGAGAACTTGGGAGTCAAGTGCTGACGCATTTGCGGTGATCGTCCAGTATCCCGATACCCGTGGACGTGTTGACGACTTCGCCGATTTTTTTGCGAAAAACAAGCAAGCTGGCATCATCAATATTGTGGCGGCGGATTTGCTTGCTCTAACAATTCTTAAAGCGCCGGGAGAATTTGGTGCAGATATTTGTGTGGGTTCTTCACAGCGCTTTGGCGTGCCGCTTGGTTTCGGTGGCCCGCACGCAGGGTTCATGGCTTGCGCAGATGCGTTAAAGCGAAAAATGCCGGGCCGCTTAATCGGGGTGTCTGTGGACTCGCGTGGCAAGCCGGGCCTTCGACTCGCACTTCAGACTCGCGAGCAACACATTCGTCGCGACAAAGCGACCTCTAACATATGCACTGCTCAAGTCCTTCTCGCGGTGATGGCTTCAATGTACGCGGTTTACCACGGTCCCGAGGGACTCAAGCACATCGCCCAGACAGTCCATGCCCATGCTGCTGCCCTTAAAAAATCACTGGTCGCGGGTGGAGTAACGATTGAGGAGGGTCCTTTTTTCGATACTATTGTGGCAAAAGTGCCGGGCATGGCGGATTCGATTCTTTCCACGGCGGCAGCGGCCGAGATTAATTTGCGCCGCATTGATGCAGATCACCTTGGGATTTCATTCGACGAAACATCGACCTTTGATGATGTTATTTCAATTTGTCGCGCATTCAAAATCAGTAATGAGTCACCCGTCACCGATGGTGTGGAATTTGCGGTTTCCCTTCGTCGCGATTCGGAATTTCTCACGCAAAAAGTCTTCAACAGTTATCATTCGGAAACGGACATGCTCCGCTATATGAAGCGTCTCGAGTCCAAAGACCTCGCGCTCAATGAGTCGATGATCGCGCTGGGTTCCTGTACGATGAAGTTAAACGCGACATCAGAAATGATTCCGCTGAGTTGGCCGGAAGTTTCCTTGATGCATCCGTTTGTGCCGTCGGACCAGAGCCAAGGGTACCGCGAGATGTTAGGACTTCTTGAGGGCTGGCTTGCGGAGGTTACTGGTTTTGCAGGAGTTTCTTTGCAACCGAATGCGGGATCACAAGGCGAATATGCGGGATTGTTAGCAATCTATCATTACCATCGTTCTCGAGGCGATGCACACCGGAACATCTGCCTCATTCCCGTATCGGCCCACGGCACCAATCCCGCATCCGCAGTGATGACCGGAATGAAAGTCGTCGGGGTGAAATGTGACGAAAAGGGCAACATTGACATCGCCGATCTTGTGGCACAAACCGAGCAGCACCGCGAAAATCTCGCGGCGTTGATGGTCACTTATCCATCCACCCACGGCGTTTTCGAGGAAACTATCCGAATGATTTGTGACATCATTCACGATGCGGGTGGCCAAGTGTATATGGATGGCGCTAACATGAATGCTCAAGTGGGTTTAACTTCGCCTGGGCTTGTCGGCGCAGATGTCTGCCATCTTAATTTGCACAAAACTTTTTGTATTCCACATGGCGGCGGCGGGCCCGGAGTTGGCCCTATCGGTGTGGCTAAGCAGCTCTTACCATTTCTACCGGGTCACTCCGAGTTACTAAATCCAGTTGGAGCGGTATGTTCCGCGCCATGGGGTAGTGCTTCGATCAACACCATTTCATGGATGTACATCGCCATGATGGGTCCTAACGGACTAACGGAAGCTACGGAGGTTGCGATCCTCAGCGCAAATTACATCGCCAAGCGACTCTCACCTTACTTTCCTATTCTCTATACTGGCAACGAGGGCCTCGTCGCTCATGAATGCATCATCGACGTGCGGCCTCTATCAGATGCGAGTGGGATCACAGTGGAAGATGTGGCTAAGCGATTGATAGACTATAGTTTTCATGCGCCGACAATGAGTTGGCCAGTGGGTGGCACTTTAATGATTGAGCCCACAGAGTCCGAGTCTAAGCCAGAACTCGATCGTTTTTGCGATGCGATGATTTCGATTCACGGAGAAATTTCCGCGGTGATTCGAGGTGAGTGGGATGCGAATGACAACCCGCTCAAGCATGCGCCTCACCCGTGCGAGATAGTTTGCGGTAATGATTGGCCTCACGCTTACAGTCGTGAGCAAGCGGCTTTTCCGTTGCCCTATCTTCGTCAACACAAGTTCTGGCCATCGGTTGGTCGCGTCGACAATGTGCACGGCGATAGGAATTTGATTTGCACCTGCGACTCCGTGGAAGCCTACGCGGAAATTACCAGATGAGTGCGGATTCTCCTATCGATTGGCTGACGTGGAAGGGCGAGATGCTTGCGACGATTTTATTCATCATCAAGGACGGTGAAATTTTGTTGATCGAAAAAAAGCGCGGTCTTGGAGCGGGAAAAATCAATGGTCCAGGGGGAAAGATTGACCCAGGCGAGACCCCGCTTGAGGCCGCGATCCGCGAGACACAGGAGGAACTGCTCATCACCCCACACACACCGAGGAAACTCGGGGAGTTGCGATTTTCCATGTCGGATTGCCCAGACATTCTTTGCCATGTTTATCGGGCGGATGACTTTAGCGGAACGCCTACCGAGACGGACGAAGCGGTGCCGGTATGGACTTCGCTAGAAAAGATACCCTATCACCGGATGTGGGAAGATGATCAACACTGGCTGCCCTTGTTGCTAACCGAGCAATCTTTTCTCGGACGATTTGTCTTCGAAGGCGAATGCTTGAAGTGGAAGCAAGTTGATATCGACGTGAGGTGGTAAAAAAGGCCGTCATCCCTCGGTTAGGGAAGACGGCCGGATTGTTACAAATGCTTGCTAGAGTTAGAGCGTAGCTTTGAGCGAAGAAAATTTGGCGTTCAATTTGGCAAGTTCAGTTTCGGCCTTGGTGATCTGATTGCTCAGAGCGAGAAGTGCGTTCAACTTTGCATTGATACCATTGGAATTTACTGGGGTTTTTGCAGTCGCAGCAGGCTTTACGTCTTTCGTTTCGGCTTTCGGTGCGCCTGCTGCCTTGATCCACGCCATCACCGTGATGGGGGAAATATTGAATTTAGTTGCGGCGGTGCTTTGACCACCACGACCGTTTGCAGCATTGTGGGAAGCAACAAATGCTAGTACTTCAGCCTTTTGTTGTGGAGTGTAGCGAATTACGACGTTGGCCTTGTTAGGCGTTGCCTTTGTAGGCGTTACTTTTGTAGGCGTTACTTTTGTGCTCGGGGTTGCCACATCCTTTGTGGGAAGGCTTGCGACCGCTTTTTCGGGAATGCTTGGCGGAGCTTCCACTTTCGGAGTTGCTTTTGGTTGGGCCGCCTTCTTGGCCTTGGATGATTTCTTAGCTTTGGCTTTAACTTTGGGTGCAGAAACACCAGCTGCTTTTAACCAACTCGCAATGGTGATTGGAGAAATTTTAAACTTGATAACCGCAGTGCTTTGACCGCCGCTTTTGTTAGCCGCGTTGTGATTCACCACGAAGTCTACAACTTCTTTTTTTTGGGCATCGGTATAGCGGATTGTTTGCACAGCTTTGTTCTTCGTTGTAATGCTCATGTCAAATAAAACTAGGGCTCACTGACTTGGTAGCAAGCTAAATATTTGAGTATTGGTTTGTATATTGAATGAAGACTTAGCCTTCTTCTTGTTGAGACGTTTCACCCGTAATCATAGATAAAATCGAATGATCATTTATATCGGTAAGCCAGTGATCACATTCGCTCTTAACCTTGGACCTGGCTACTATACCGCCAAAGCCGATAAAGGTATCTACATCGGGTTTTGTCTCTAAGTCTGACACCCCGTCGCCGATCATCACCACCCGTTCGGGGAGCATGGCCTGCTTCCACTCGCGAATCACTTCGTTCTTACCAAGGTTTCGCGTGGTTGGATAATCTTCACCGTAGCCCTTGTACGATCCGTCCTCGTTGAAATACAGTGGTACCGCTTCGACATGAGGGATACCTAAGTGATCGGCCATGGGTTTGATCAGTGCGGAGAAACCTCCCGAGAGGATCACGGGTAGCCAGCCGGCGGCCTTGACCTTTCCAATTATTTCCGCAGCGCCAGGGACGAGGGTTTTCAGATACAACGCGCCGATTTGATCACAGAGAACCCTGTCTGGGCGAATCATCTCCATCCTGCGTGGAAAGACTTCGTCAATCGGAACCTCCCCATTCATCGCGGCGTGGGTTAATGCTACCACTTGTGCAAAGATTACGTCTCCTCTGGCTCGCGCAAGCTCATCGATCCCTTCTATCGTCGAGAGTGTAGAATCACAATCGATGAATAGCAGTTTGCCCCTTGGCTGTGTCGCAGGCAGTATCTCTAGATCCATCCCCAATTCGACTTCATTAAATATTTCGATGATATCTTCATTGCTCAAACGGATACAACCATGACTCGCGGGTTGTCCGAGTTTGTCCTCGTGATTGGTTCCATGCAGATAGATAAAACGCTCAAATGTGTTAGCGTTTTCGGGATCTAATCCTTCGATGCGGAGCACCCGACTCAGGATGAGATCTTCTATCGCTGAATCGCCTTGCTGCCATAACCCGGTCGGCACCCGATGTTTAAAAATAGTTCCTTTGCTCATTCCTGCTCCGATTTTTTCCGCAATGCGAAATCGTCCGGTAGGTGTGCGACCGCTATCGATGGCGAATCCCATGCCTTTCGTCGCCGTCGAGATAGAGTAATGTTGCGTGCATTCGTCACCATTGATGATTTTCAGGACTTGATCATCGATGGAAATTTGAAGGCGGCGTTTCGGATTCATGGCGGTGACAGAACAAGTAAGGCATTGTGCCCACCCATTCCGTGGGAAAGTTTATAGATTGGGCCGTGGACTTCAAGCGGTTGCTCAGGGAGCTGAAATCCGCTTGGTGCATAGCATCCCGAGAGGTTTGGTGGTAATTGATGGTCTTTTAAAAAGCGGGCGAGGATCACGCTTTCTAACAAGCCACTTGCGCCGATGGTGTGACCGACAAAAGGTTTTAAGAGGTGCAGCGTGGGTCGAAATTTTTGGAATGAGCGGGTGAGAGCTGTAGGATCGGCAGTTGCTTGAACTGCGGTCCCTGTGGCGTGTGGACAAACAGCGGATGGAAGTCCGTGAAGCTGGATGGCTTTTTGAATGAGCTCTGGCATGCGACCGCCATCGGCTGGAATTCCCACTGGATCGCATGCGTCGGCATTGCATCCGTAGTGCAACAAGCGGGCGAAAGCGCCATCGCGCGGCTCAATGGCCATCGCCGCAGCGCCTTCTGCAGGAATGAATCCAGATGACTGGGGGTGGTAGGGATCCAAGTTCATGCTGGCGGACAAAAGGCCCGACGCCGCGTAATTATCTAACAATATCGGCACCAAAGGAAGATCCACCGCTACAGCAAGTGCGCGTGGGGCGACTCCCAACTGCACCAGCATCATGGCGATGCCGACAGCATCAAGACCCGCCGCACAGCCGCTTGCTAGAACGTGATTAGGACCATGGATTCCGAACTCGATGGTGATCGCAGTGGCGGGCTCGCTGTGGATGGTGTTGCTCGCGGCCATCAGTTTAAACGGCCGCCGCCCGGGCCATGGCGCTAGCCAACCCGCTGCATTTCCACGGCTTGTGCCTACGACCAGTGCTGCGTCCTTTAGATCGGCGGCACTCCAGCCTGCTTCGGCGATGGCCTGGCGCGACACATGCAGGGCTGCCATGGTCGCGGGACTCCATTTGCGGTTCACTAACAACGACCTTCGTTCGATCCATGCGGCGGGTCGTGCAGCGTGCGGGCTGTCTTTACCTAACAGCTTACCAAGCTTCTGAAACGGAACTTGCTGCGAAGTTATCGCCTCATGGTGCGCCGATACGCTAGTGCCTAATGCGGAGAGCGCACCAAGGCCGGTGATGGATAGAGAGGATTGGATGGACACGGGGTATCAAGATGAGAATCTCCCGCAATTCAAAATTCGTTTTTTCAAAGAGTGATTTGTCCACCAAGCTCAACCAC
>VFJU01000448.1 GCA_009885905.1 Verrucomicrobiota bacterium | reverse complement strand
TGTTTTTTCAACCGGCAAAGCGAGGCACGGATATCGCTAAAGCTTTGGACTTCGCCAATCAGGTCATTCAGCGGAAATCGGTTGTTTTTTTGGTGTCGGATTTTTGCCTAGGTTCGCCTTTTGAAGAGCGTTTGAAATTACTCCGCAACAAGCTGCAAGTCACGAATCGCCGCCATGATGTCATCGCGGTTTCTGTCACCGATCCACGCGAGGCCTCGCTTCCCAATGTCGGTCGGATTTGTATTGAAGACGCGGAAAGCGGTCAAGTGGTCGAGATCGACACCGGCAGCGCTAAAGTCCGCGAAGCATATGAAAAGCAAGCCCGTTCACGCTCGGATCTAACAGCATCTCGGATACGCTCATTGGGTGTGGACTTGCTACAATTCACTAACGGCCAAAACTGGATGCCTGAGCTTTTGGGGTTCTTTAAAAGCCGCCGCCAACGTTCCGGCTGATTGATTGATCAAAATGTGTAATTTTGGATATATGCGAAGAATTTTTGTTATTTGCTATCTATGGAATGCAGGATGGATGGGTAATCTATCAGCTCAAGTGACCGATGCTAATGAGGACATACGCGGACCTAAGCCACTGGTAGAAATCCCAGTCCCTCAGCAATCCGATTTGGTATTTTGGTCGTACATCATCGGCGGCTTACTGTTGCTCGCTATAGCAATATATCTCTGGAAAAAATATGCTCGCAAAGAGGCGCTCAGGAATCCCCCGGAAGTTGCCTTCGCCGCGTTGGCGGATCTGGAAAAAACCGGGGAGTCCATCGCTGCAGAGGCATTTGCTAATCGCGCCGCTCAGACGATTCGGCAATATATTGCCGAGCGCTTCGGCCTCGCTGCACCACGCCGCACCACGGAAGAATTCCTCCGTGATCTCACGGAAGACAAGGCATCAGCACTTGCTTGCGAGAGCGATTCTTTGCGAATTTTTTTGAAGGCCTGCGACCTTGCGAAATTTGCAGAATCAAACCTTACTGCCACTCAGCGCAGTGAGTTGATACAGGCTGCTCGTGGCTTTGTCCGTTCCACTTCTAACACCGTTAGTTCATGACCGAAAGTTTTCAATTCGTTCATCCAGAATTTTTACTTCTTCTGCTTGTGCTGCCGTTACTCGCGATTTGGAAGGGTCGCTGGGGCAGGCCTGTCGCCTTGCGGTTGCCGTCCACCGACGACGCAGTCCTTGTCGGGGCTCGCCCGCGCACGAAAATCGGTGGTTTTCTCACATTTCTTGGGCTGCTTTCACTCGCGCTGCTGATTGTCGCATTTGCTCGTCCCCGCTACGGCAAAGGTTCCACCGATGTCGAGGCCAGCGGGATCGATATCGTACTCACCCTTGATGTCTCGGGGTCCATGGAGGCTCTGGATTTTGAACTCGAGGGCAAGCCAGTCAACCGTCTCGAAGTGGTGAAAAATGTCGTTGCCAAATTTATTGGTCAGCGCCCCAATGATAAGCTTGGAATGGTCGCGTTCGCTGGAAGACCATATCTTGTTAGTCCTTTGACACTCGACCATGAATTTCTCGGTAAACGTCTAGCAGGTGTGAAAATGGGTCAAGTTGAAGATGGTACGGCGATCGGGTCTGCCATCGCATCTGCGGTGAGTCACCTCAAAGATTCAACGGCGAAGTCTCGCATTATCATCTTACTAACTGACGGCGTAAACAACGCCGGAGCTGTCAATCCACTCACCGCAGCTGAGGCCGCGAAAGCGCTGGGAATCAAAGTTTATACGATTGGCGCGGGGATCCGTGGTGACGCGCCTGTGCCTGTCCAAGATGCTTTCGGGCGCACACACTTGCAGACGATGAAGGTGGAAATCGATGAGGAGATGTTGCGCGAGGTGGCCAACGCGACCGGGGGACAAGCATTCCGCGCGACGGACACAGATTCCCTAGAAAAAATTTACGATTCAATAAACCAGTTAGAAAAAACCACGCGCAAGCTTAAAAAATACCAGCAGTATGATGAGCTCTATTTATACTTTCTTTTGCCAGGACTCTTCTTGCTCTTGCTTGAGCTAATTCTGGTCCAAACCCGTTTTCGTCGACTTCCCTAATTGAATCATGGACGACACTTCTCTACATTTCGCTCAATCGATCTGGATCATCGTAGGCCTGATCGTTTGCCTAGGTATCATTGTTTTGTTTATTCGCTTCGATCGACGTCGCGAGGCGGATTTAATGAAGTTGATTCACCCCCGCTTTCGGCAACGGCTCACGGAGGGATTTTCTCCTTGGCGGCGAAATCTAAAACGTGGGCTTTGGGTGCTTGCGGTGCTGTTGCTGTTTGTCGCCGTCGCGCGGCCACAGATGGGCTACGAATGGCGCGAGGTGAAGCGCAAGGGCATCGATATTGTTTTCGCGGTAGATACTTCGCGCAGTATGCTTGCGGAAGATCTCACACCGAGTCGGTTAGAGCGAGCTAGGCTTGGCATTATCGATTTTGTCGGTCGGTTAGAGGGGGATCGTGTTGGTTTGATTCCATTTGCTGGCAGCGCATTTGCCCTTTGTCCGCTCACGCTGGACTATCAGGCGTTCCGTGAATCTCTCGATGTGCTTGATACCGATTTGATCCCACGCCAAGGCACCGACTTGGCAAGTGCGATCAAAGAAGCGGAGCGGCTGTTTGATGAAAACGGTAATAATCATCGCGTGCTCGTGATGCTCACAGATGGTGAAGATTTGCAGGGCGATGTGATAGACGCTGCCAAGGCGGCAGCAAAAAAAGGCATGGCCATCTACACCGTGGGCGTTGGCTCACCTGAAGGCGCAACGATCCCCCTCGTCCTTGGAAATGGGCGTAAAGATTTCGTTCGCGACGAATCTGGAAAAGTGGTTAAGACAACATTGGATGAGGCAACCTTAGAAAAAATCGCTGAGGTTACAAATGGCTTATACGTGCGATTGGGTCGCGGTGCTGAGGGCTTGAATACAATCTATCAGGAGAAGCTTCGGATGGTTCCTAAGAGTGAATTAAATCAAAGGATGGAACGAATTCCATTGGAGCGTTTAGAATGGCCACTAGGTCTTGCGATAGGTATTTTGTTATTAGAATTTTTTATTGGTGACCGCAAACGAGTTCAAAGCAAAAATTTGCTAACTATATTTAGCAGTAAATCAAAAGTCGTGCCGCCAGTTGCGCTTGTGATCGGAATGGGTTGCCTCGCTGTAACAAGTTTAAAGGGCCAATCGGCAGATACCAGCAGCGTGACTCAGGATGCACGACGAGTTTATAACGAGGGTACTGATGCCTACAACAAGGGTGAATTTACGAAAGCTTCGGAGTCACTTCGCACTTCCCTTAGGACTCAGGATGTTAAATTACAGCAGCAGTCATATTATAATCTTGGAAATTCGCTCTATCGCACGGGTCAAGGAACCTTAGAGAAAGATCCAGAAGCTACGATTAAAACATGGCAGGAAGCGCTCAAAGCATACGAAGACGCGCTTGCTTTGGATGACCTCGACGAAGATTCCACTTTCAATAAAAATCTAGTAGCAAAGAAACTTGAAGAACTAAAAAAGCAGCAAAAGAAAGACGAGGACAAGAAAGACGAGGATAAGAAAGACGAGGATAAGAAGGATGGGGACAAGAAAGACGGCGATAAGTCCGAGGACGGCAAGGACCCGAAAGAAGGCGAGAAGCCAGACGATGGCAAGGACCCAAAGGACGATGCCAAGCCGGAAGAAGCCAAAGATTCAAAGGACGGGAAAAAGCAGGAGAATTCTAAAGATGGTCAGGAATCTAAAGATTCTAAAGACTCGGAAAAAACTGGAGATGAAAAGTCTCCGCAGGACACCAAAGAGGCGAAAGATAGCGAAGCGAAAGATGGCGAAAAATCACAAGGCGAGGTCAGTAATGAACGCGCCGCAAAACAAGAAATGACCCCAGAGGAAGCTAAGCAACTTCTCGAGGCATTGCGCCAGGATGAACGCACGGTGATCCCTATTCCGCGTCAGCGCCAATCGCGCTTCGCTACCCCAGACAACTCCACCAAAGGCAAGACATGGTAACTTGGACTGATTTCAAAAATGTAAACCAACCACTCGCAAAACTCTGTGCGGGCTTGTTGATATTCATCGCTTGTATTGCAGATACGCTATCTGCGGTGGAGGTGGAGGCAATTCTTGATCGCGATGCTGTGGCTGCTGGAAACGGGGCGATTTTAACCCTCCGCATCGCAGGAGGAAAAGCTGGGCAACCTCAGATTCCCCAAGTCCAGAACCTCATCGTGCAACCACGAGGTCAAAGCCAGCAGATGCAAATGATCAATGGAAACACCACCGTTTCCGTGACCTACAATTACCTCGTTGGATCTAACACTCCGGGTGACTACGAGATTCCATCCTTCGAGATTACGGTCGATCAGAAAAAATACTCTACCCAGCCACTCAAGCTAAAAGTGCTAGATTCTGCAGCAGCTCAGCCACCGGCTGGGATGGCGCCAACCCCAGCTGGTCAGCAGACTCCGCAGCCAGAAGTTGCGGAGACAGGTGAAAAGCGTTTTGGTTTTCTAACGGTTGAACTGGCCGATAGCACTCGGAAGCATGTTTACGTCGGTGAGATCGCGCCAGTTCGGATTCGTGCTTGGTTGCCGAGCGATTCGCGTGCCCAACTTCGCAGCGTGATTCAACCCGAGGGCAAGGCTTTCACTCTTCATAATGTCAGCGGACAACCTCAGCAAACTGAGGAGATGAGGGATGGAAAGCGTTACGCCGTCGTGACTTGGTTCGGCGGCATTTCAGCCACCAAGGCTGGTAAATATCCGGCATCGCTATCCGTGAATGCGAATGTGGCGGTGCGTGATACCGCCGCGCTTCAACAACCTCGCAGGCGGATGGGCGCATTCAGCGACCCATTTTTTGACAGCATCTATGACCAGATGAATACGCCGATGATTCAAAAAGACGTCACGCTAAAGTCGGATGATCAAGAAATCGAAGTCCGCCCCTTGCCCAGCCAAGGACGTCCTAACGGTTTCACCGGTGCGGTTGGTGAATTCAAGTTTGAGGAATCGCAAATTCCGAGTGACTGGAAAACTGGCGAGCCGCAACAGGTCACGGTGAAACTCGGAGGCGCCGGGAATTTTGCTTTAATGAAAGCTCCCGAACTCATCCCAGCAGATCGCTGGAAGAGTTACTCCGGTAAGGATGAGTTCACCGCAGGCGACCAAGCATCGTTTTCTGGTAGTAAGGTTTTTCAATTCAGCGTCGTTCCTCTTAAGTCTGGCGCCCAAGAGTTGGCTCTGTCTTTCAGCTATTTTGATCCGGCGGCGGAGGCGTACAAGTCGATCACTACGCCGACGAAAAAGATTCAGGTTGCTGGGTCCGACGTCGTTGATGCTGAACCTTCAGCGGTAGCTGTCGCCGAGGTGAAGAAGGTTGAGAAGAAGCTCGAGGGCATCATCGGACAACACGTAGCCTTAGGTCTAACTGGATCTCTTATCCCATTAGTATCGCGATCTTTATTCCAACAAATTTTGAGTGCGGCAATTTTTCTGCTGGTGATAGGTGGTCTTCTGGGATGGCTCCGTAAACGCCGCGAGAATCCGGATCGGCGAGCGTTTGCAGCAATGGAAAAAGCAACTCTCGAGGCACTAGAGGCATCTAGAAAATGTGATGCTGATCGAGATGTGGCTGGCTATTTCTCTGCGGGTCGTCTTGCCATTCAGCAACGACTCGGGGCCGAGTGGAATCAGCCTCCACAAGCGATCACTCTCGCTGAAATTAACGCAAGGATTTCGCCTGAGTCTCCTGTCGCTCGATTTTTTCGAGAGGCGGATCTTCATGAATACAACCGTCAAATCAGCGGAGAAATTCTCCCGCAATGGCGTGCTTTGCTCGACGAAGCAATGTTCTCTCTCACCTCATTTGATCGCTGACATGAAAAAAATATTTTTGTTCGGTATCCTCTGGTTTTTAGGAATTCCTCTATTGGTTTTTGGCGATGATTTTACCACTGCGAATCGGCAATTTAAAGCAGGTGACTTTGTTAGCGCCGCTGCATCTTATGAGAAGTCTTTAAGTGCTGGCGGTCCCAAGGCCGCAGTTTATTACAATCTTGGAAACAGTTACCAGCAAATCAAACAATACGGTCCGGCGATTCTTGCTTACGAACGTGCTCGTCTGCTCACGCCACGCGATCCAGATCTGTTAGCAAATCTCGCTCTGGCGCGCAAGTCTGCTACCGCTTTCGTAGAGTTAGGCATGCATCCATGGTTGTACGCGGCGATCAATCACTTCAGTCGTAATGAATGGTCGTGGCTCGTCGCTGGTGCGGGGTTGTTTCTCGGTGGTCTCGGTCTAATTTGTGGAGCGGTTAAATTGCAGCGTCGTGTGGTGGTGACTGCGTCTTGTGTCGCCGGCTTGGCTTTGCTTGCTGGGAGTGCCGTGCTTTATCTTCGCCGTGGAGAAGCTACGCGTGGGGTGATTCTATCAGCAGCGGCTACCGTGCGGTTGTCGCCATTTGAAAAAGCGGAGTCTCTCGGTACTCCCGGTGCGGGCAGGGTGGTCCAACTCGGGGT
>VFJU01000180.1 GCA_009885905.1 Verrucomicrobiota bacterium | reverse complement strand
GTCATATTCTCATCAACCGCGACGGACCAGCAATCCAACCCGGGCCACGCCGCTATACTCGCTCATGGGTGCGCGACTGTGTGATCATGGGCGCAGCCATGGCCAAGGTAAATCATCCTCACGTGCTGAGAGAATTTCTGCTATGGTATGTGCAGTTTCAACGTCCCGATGGCTACGTGCCATGTGTCGTCGACCGCGACGGCGTCGACGATCTGGTAGAAAACGACAGCCATGGTCAATTGATTTGGGGCATCTGTGAAGTGTATCGTAACGAACGAAATCTCGAATTCGTGAACTCAATGTGGCAAGCCACCGAGCTCGCGGCGGAATACCTGATTCGTTTGCGAGCCCAGCGAATGACACCAGAATTTAGCGAACCCACCCATTCCAGTCGCTACGGTTTACTGCCTGAATCTGCTAGCCACGAAGGCTACCTGGCACACCCTGTGCATTCCTATTGGGATGATTTCTGGGGTATTCGCGGACTTCAGGCCGCCGCAGAACTCGCGAAAGCTAGTGGGCGTCACGAGCAATCATCTCGCTGGCGGAGTGAGGCACGCGCTTTTCTTACTGATGTGATGTCATCAATGGACCGAGTGATCAAGGAACACAAAATCAGCTACGTACCCGGCTCTGTTGAATGGGCAGACTTTGATCCAACTGCCACATCCAACGCAATCGCTCAACTCGATTTTGCTGACGATTTACCGGTTGGTCCATTGCATGAAATGTTAGATACCTATCTTTCTGGATTCCGTCAAAAACATCGAGGTGAAATTCCTTGGCTGAATTACACTGCATACGAAATCCGTATTATCGGCGCATTCGTCCGACTCGGAAAACGCGCAGAGGCCCATGAACTTTTGGATGTCTTTCTCTCAGACCGACGACCTATCGAATGGAATCAATGGCCAGAAATCACTTGGCGCGATGCCCGTGCTCCTGGACACCTCGGTGATGTTCCTCACACATGGATTGCAGCGGAATACATGCTCGCATTGATCTCTATGGTCGTGAGTGAGCGTGAAGAATCTAACCAATTGGTTCTCGCATCCGGCCTACCATGGGAGTGGATCGCTCTTGAGGATGGTTTTTACGTGCGAGGATTAGCAACTCGCTACGGACGTCTTGAATTTCACATGACTGCTCAAGAATCAAACCGCATCTGCTTCTCAGTTGGAAACACTCTAAGTTTTCCAGCGGGTGGACTCATCGTCACTCCCCCTCTCCCGCCGGGTATGCGCATCACAAATGCAAGCTGCGCCGATGGTCATCCACTATTGATCCATCAAGATGGACTTTCCGTGAACATTACCACTCTGCCTATAAAGGGCATATTACAACTCGGAGCATCTGACGAAACCACTTTTACCAAACATGAAAAATTACTCTGAAACATTTCGCATTCTAACGAACGGAAGACTACGCAGCCTCATCACCAAAAATGGTCAGGGCGGACTTTTTTACGACTGGATCGCTCTAACCCGATTTTCAGAAAACGCACCGACAGAATGCGGTCCTATGCTTTATCTCCGAGAGGGAAATAATTGGTTCCCATCAGAAAATTGCAGTTCACTAGGAAACCTAACACTAAAAATAGACGCCGGTATTGCTCCCAATTCCGACATCGAAATACGAAAAATAACCATTACCAACCATGCATCCACCACACGTGAAATCGAACTGACAAGCTACACAGAAATTGCGCTTAATCACCCATCTGGAGATGCGGGTCATCCAGCGTTTTCAAAGTTATTTGTTCAAACCTCGGTGGTAGGCAATCCACCGATATTGCTCGCGAGACGCCGCCCACGTGGGCTTAATGAAAACTGGCCGTGGATGGCTCAATCCATGCTCGCAGAAAATTCACCACTCACCTGGGAGACGAATCGCGCCACTTTTCTTGGTCGTGGCCGGACCTCTGCTCAACCACAAGCCATGGATGTCCCCGGCACACTAACTTGCCAATCAGGAAATGTGTTAGATCCAGTGATGGCATGGCGCTGCCCACTGAAATTGGCAGCACAGGAATCTAAAACCGTCTGGTTGATGACCGCTGCTGCTTCTGATGAGTCAAGCGTGATGGCGCTGATCCAATCCGCGCAAGAATCAGGCGCAGGCGAAAAACTATTAATCGAAGCACACGCAGCAGAAGTTGCCCGTTTAAGTAAATTCAAAATAGACGCCTCAACCGCTGCCCGTTACGAGGCGATGGCGGCAACCATGCTCTTTGGTCGCGAGGATCGGCAAGTTCCAACATCTCTCGTCGGTGCTGAAATCGTTCATTCGCATCCGCTGTCGTGGGAGGAATTCCGTATCGTTGCTACTGCAGGATTATCAAACCCTGCAACGCTTGACGTCATCCGTGCTCTGCCATTTTGGCGCGCACTTGGCCTACACGTTCGGGTATTCGTGTTAGATAAATCAACTCCTGAAAATTTACCCGAAGGCGTAATCTGTATTGATCCTACTTCGTTTCGAGTCGGCGAACTTTCTTGGTGGCTTGCTTCAGCACAACTCGTCATTAGCGACACGCTATGGTCCGCAAAGCCAATTGAAATAAATTACCCCAGCGTGAAATTAATGCCTGCTGAAGATGCGATACCCGAATCAAGCGGATCACTGCAATGCTTCAACGGATTCGGTGGATTCTCGACGGACGGTCGAGAGTATGTGATTCCGATGGCCCTTAAAAAAGGTCGATTGCACCTCCCGCCAATGCCGTGGATTAATGTGTTAGCAAACCCGAATTTCGGCTGTATTGTTAGTGAACGTGGTGCTGGATACACTTGGTCTCGAAATAGCCAAGCCAACCGACTTACTCCTTGGTCAAATGATCCGATCAGCGATCCGTATAGCGAAGCAATCTATCTCCGTGACAACGAATCAGGCAAACTTTGGTCGCCATTACCAGGTCCCTGCCCAGCTCAGTCCGCATTCACTGTACGTCACGGCTTTGGTCACTCAAAATTTATTTCTAATGCATTCGGCCTGATACAGACCGTCGAGTTTCTCGTGCCGCCCACAGACCCAATCAAGTTGGTATCTGTTCGCCTTACTAACTCTACCGAACAAAAAAAATCTCTGACTTTTGCTTCTTATCAGCGATTGTTGTTGGGATCTTCACCCGACCGCCACCATGCCACGCTCGCTTGGACTACTTCTGACGGAGTGCAACATGCGGTGAACCCACGTGCGGGTGATTTTGTCGGAGGGCGCGTTTTTTCTTTCGTTAAAATCCACGGGGTAGAGGAAGCAGTGACAATTTCTAACAACTCAGCTGAAGCATTTCTTGGTGATGGCGGCACCGTTGCTCCCTCAATGCTAGCATTAGGCGCAAGATGGAATGAATCCAACGGTTTCGGGCGTGACGCTTGCTTCTCGAGTACCACCTGTTTCACTCTGCTTCCAGGAGCGCAAGTCGAGATACTC
>VFJU01000206.1 GCA_009885905.1 Verrucomicrobiota bacterium | reverse complement strand
CTGGCGCTGCGATTTCCGCGCATCAAAGCAATTCGTCGCGACAAAACTGTCGGGGAAATTGACACCCTACAGTTTGCCCGTAGCCTCATTTGACGTTGAATGAAACCACCGCATCCCACCATTCATCGACTGTTTGCCGCGCGCGGCTGGGAACCGCATGATTTCCAAATCGAAACATGGCGCGCCTATGCCGAGGGGAAATCCGGCTTGTTGCACGCGCCGACTGGCACTGGCAAAACACTCGCTGTCTGGCTTGGCCCGGTCGCCGAGGCGATGGACGAAACTGACGCGCCAGACGGATGCCGCGTACTCTGGCTCACGCCACTCCGCGCACTCGCTCAAGACACGGCGCGCTCGCTCGCGGAGCCGTTGAAAGATCTCGGCAGCAAGTTGGAAGTCGCCGTGCGCACTGGCGACACATCATCTTATCGCAAGGCAAAACTTCGTGAGCGCTTGCCCTTCGCGCTTGTCACTACTCCCGAGAGCTTGTCGCTGATGCTCACTTACGAAGATTCTCGTAAAAAACTCGAACATCTAACCTGCGTGGTGATCGATGAATGGCACGAGCTCATTGGCACCAAGCGCGGCGTGCAGACCGAGCTATGCCTTGCCCGACTGCGTCACTGGGCACCCAGCTTGCGTGTCTGGGGGATTTCTGCCACTCTCGGAAATCTCAAGCAAGCCGCCGAAGTGCTGGGCGGTAGTTCCGTTGCGGAAATGATCTTGGTCGATTCAACGATCAAGCGAGCGATGCAGATCCGCACGTTGATTCCAAAATCCGTCGAAGCATTTCCATGGGGTGGGCATTTGGGATTGGCGATGGCCAAGCGCGTCGCGGAGACTCTCCACTTGGTGAAAGCCTCGCTGGTTTTCACCAATACGCGCTCGCAAAGCGAACTGTGGTTGCAAGCTCTGCTCGAAGCGGACGCTTCCTTGAATGATCGAATCGCGATTCATCACGGATCGCTGGCGCAGGATGAGCGCCGGGAAACCGAGCGACGTCTGATGCAGGGCGATTTGCTCGCAGTCGTCTGCACGTCATCACTCGATCTCGGGCTGGATTTTTCCTGTATTGAGCAGGTCATCCAGATCGGCAGCCCGAAAGGTGTGGCCCGCTTGCTCCAGCGCGCCGGGCGCTCCGGCCATCAACCGGGAAGCACGCCGAAGCTGTTGTGCGTGCCGACCAACGCGCTCGAATTGCTAGAATTCGCCGCAGCGCAAGATGCCATCGATGCGCGAGAAATCGAATCCAAACGCCCACTTGTTGCTCCGCTCGATGTCTTGATCCAACACGTCACGACTTGCGCCATCGGTGAGCGCGTCGCAGAGGCGCAGCTCCTAGCAGAAGTCCGCTCGACTCATGCCTACCGTACGCTTTCTGCAGAGCATTGGGAGTGGGTGCTCGGTTTCATCTCGGACGGCGGCGCAGCTTTAAGCACCTACCCGCAATACCGCAAAGTCACGCGCGAGCAAGGGTTTCTTCACTTCACCGACAAGCGTATGGTCCAGCTCCACCGCATGAACATCGGCACGATCACCGCCGACACCGCGATAAGCCTGCGATTTGCCAACGGCCAGCGACTCGGCAGCGTGGAGGAAGGGTTTATTCGAAAATTGAAACGCGGCGCACCATTCATTTTCTCTGGCCGCCTGCTTGAATTGGTGCGCGTCCACCAATTGATCGCCACGGTGAAACCTTGCCCGCGGTCGAAGGCTCGCGGAGAAATCCCGATCTGGGTCGGCGGTAAGATGCCACTTTCCACCGAGCTTTCACATGCTGTCGCACGCCGTTTGGACGCAGACGCCATGCTCCCCGCTCGCCCGGAAACCCAGGCGATTGAGCATTTACTGCGTATCCAGCGGACGTGGTCGCAAGTGCCGAACCACCGCGTTCTACAGATCGAGCACGCACATTCCCGTCAGGGCGAACACTTGTTTATCTACACCTTCGCTGGGCGCATGGCTAATGAAGGGCTCGGCGCGTTGTTTGCCCACCGCCTCAGCGAAGGCAGTCCACAAAGCATCCAAGTGACGCAGAACGACTATGGCTTTTGCCTCACATCCAGCCGACCACTCCCGCTCGATGAAACACGGCTGCGCAAGGCCGCCTCTGCCGATGACCTGCTAGAAACTCTGCTCGCTTGCCTCAATACTCACGAACTCTCGCGCACGCGCTTCCGCGAGGTCGCCCGCGTCGCAGGGCTGATCCAGCAAATGCAGCCCGGTGACTCCAAAGGCATGCGTCACATTCAAACATCCGCAGGACTCTTGTTCGAGGTCTTCGGTCGCTACGATCCCGAAAATCTCCTGCTCGATCAATCCCGTCGCGAAATGCTGGAGGGCAGCCTCGATCTCGAACGTCTCCGCAGCGTGCTGCATGACATCGCGAACAAACCGATGCGTCTCATTGAACTCAAGCGCCTTACACCGATGGCGTTTCCGCTGTGGGCGGAGCGGTTGAACTTTGTCATTTCCACCCAAGATGCGGCATCAGTGTTAGAGGAGATGCTCATCACCCTGAATTCGGAAGCCCATAAAATACTCAACCATGCTTGAAGAAGGATCGCGGCAGATTGTTTTCGCTGGCGAAGAACTCGTACTGCTTGCCGAACGGGCCGCGCTCTGGCCCGCCCGCCGCGCACTGATGCTTTCCGATGTCCACTTTGGAAAATCCGCCACATTCCGAGCCCACGGCATCCCCGTGCCAGAGGGCGAGTGCCAAGCGGACCTTGATCGCATCACTCACTTGGTTGAACGGCATGGAATCGAGCACCTCGTCATCGTCGGCGATTTTTTTCACAGCGGCATCCCACTCACCGATTCCCTGCATGCCATGTTGTCCACCTTTCGCGACACACTCCGCGCGGAAATCATCTTAGTCCGCGGCAATCACGATCCGCTCCATCACCACCTGCTGCCGATGCAAAACCGCCTTACTTGGTCGCCCATCGAGTTTGTACACGATCCCGCTCTCGCCGCCGCTGACCAACCGACCATCGCCGGTCACCTGCATCCGCTCTGCCGCATCGGTACTGGCGGGCGAAACTCGCGCTTGCCGTGCTTCTTGCTTACCGAAACATGGCTTGTCCTCCCCGCCTTCGGCACCTTCACAGCAGGCCAGGTCATCAAGCCCACGCCCGGCCAATCTCTCTACCCCATCGCCAAACAAACCGTTTTTCACTGCCCTGGTGACTAATACTTACTGTTCCGGCATAACCGGCCAGAAAGCGCGGTGATCAAAGTCTCCAGTCTGGCGGCGGGCGAGACATGACGAGATGACCTTAACCAAGTGCCTCGGCCAGTGCCGACCTACGGCTGCGTCACCTTCCATCAGAGTGTCAGACAAATAAATCACATTAAAGTGTCCACATTAAAGTGTCAGACAAATAAATAGATTTAACAGTTGCGTTTCGAATCGGGGTAGGTAGCGTCCTTCTATGCGCAAGACGAGATGGTTGGTTAAGAGTAAGAATCCACTGACGGCTCCTGCTATATCGCATTGCCTCTCAAGAGTGGTGGATCGCAAGTTTGTACTGGGAGAGGACGAGCGGGAAATGTTTCGGATGTTCATGCGGATGTATGAGAACTTTTCGGGCTGCCGGGTTCTATCATACTGCTTGATGTCTAACCACTTTCATCTTCTACTCG
>VFJU01000138.1 GCA_009885905.1 Verrucomicrobiota bacterium | reverse complement strand
GGTGCCTTTCATTTCCCTAGAGGATTTGAAAATCAATAAGCTTGCCAGTGGACGGCCAAAAGACCTCCAAGATCTTGAAGAACTGCCGTGACTTGGATTCTTTACGATCACGGGCAAAATAAACGATCGTCTAACGAGCGCCTCCTCCAACAGCTCAACACCTACCACGCGGCCCGCCACCAGATCCGCCTCGATCCCGAAGCCCGCAACACCGATGACGGTCTAACTATTTATCAAACCCTCATCGACCCCGTTTTAAGCAATCGCCACAACTCGCCGTGGTGACCACGCTAGTAAAAACACAACGCGGCGATCTCGAATCCGCCCTTACTAAATAGGCTCATTCAAAAAACACAGCACCATGATCGCCGCCGACCATCTCACCCAAGCGAAAGTTTATTTATTTAATCTTACAAATGGTTGATGCGGCCGCATCAACCATTTGTAAAGTTGCGAGAGACCAACGCTAGAGTTCCGCTTGATGTTTCAGTGGGGTGGCCTATGGTTTTTTAGTTCATGAAAGTTCTTGCTTGGTTTAAATCTTGGTTACCAGTCATCGCGTTGGCGTTACAAAGCGCAGCGACTGGGGCGACCACGAACGAGTTGCTCAAACAGGGTGACGTTCACGATTTAAAATTTAATCCGACCCAAGCGCTCAAGCATTACCTGCCGGCCGAGCAAGTGGAGCCTGACAACGTTGCGATTCTTTTGCGCATCGCTCGTCAGTACCGTCACCAGATGGCGGACGTCGAGGCTGCGGATGAAAAGATCCGATTTTCTGAACTCGCTTTGAGTTATGCTCAGCGGGCCGTGTGCTTAGCGCCTAAAGACTCGGAAGCTCAACTTTCGAACGCGATCTGCTACGCCAAGTCTCTCGAACTTTACGACAACAAGGAGAAAATGGACGCCTTGCGCCAAATCAAAATTTTCGCGGACAAGGCCGTGGCTCTGGACGCGCACAATGACCTTGCTTGGTATATTTTAGGACGTTGGTATCAGCGGGTGTGTGACCTTGGCACCTTGAAGCGAAAAGTCGCGGAAATCGCCTATGGTGATCTGCCAAACGCCACCTATGAGGATGCGATCAAGTGCTTTCGAAAGGCGATCGACCTCAATTCCAAGCGCTCGGTTTATTACGTCGACTTGGGAATCACGTGTGCGTCTCTCGAACAGACCGCGGAAGCTAAACAGTACATCGCTAAAGGACTGGCCCTACCAAGCACCGGGAAGGACGATCCCGAGGCAAAAAAGCGCGGACAAGAGGCACTTCAAGCGCTGCAGTAAATTCAAGCACCACCAAGATTATTTGGTGATTTATTTACTCGGGATTTCAGGGCTGGCACACATTACGCTCTGAAAATCCCGACATCAGAATAACTTGGGCTTGCCACGGTCTGATTTAGCCAGAAACTAAAACACCCCCAGCGCGGGATTTTAAATTTACTTACATTATGCCAAGAGAAGGAATTGCAATCATCGGAATCGGCTGTCGGTTCCCGGGCGGAGTGAATGACACCGAGTCATTCTGGAAACTTTTGGCAGAAGGTCGTGATGCCGTATCGGAGGTGCCCGCAGACCGTTGGAATGTGGAACGTTTTTACGACGCAGAGATGGGATTATCTGGCAAATCGATTGCCAAGCGTGGAGGATTTCTCGACCAGATCGACCAATTTGACCCGCAGTTTTTCGGGATTTCCCCACGGGAGGCCCCATACATCGATCCACAACAAAGGTTGCTGCTAGAGACCGCATGGGAGGCTATCGAAGATGCCGGCCAAGTTCTCGACTTCGAAAAAGGCACTGACATCGGAGTCTTCATGGGGGTTTCTCACAACGACTATCAGAATATTCAAGGTGGTGGCACCGACCGCAAAGGCATCAGTGCGCACTCTCCGACCGGCAGCGCTCACAGCATCGCGGCGAATCGAATTTCATATTGTTTCAACCTCAGCGGCCCGAGTCTCTCCATGGACACCGCGTGTTCTTCCGCGCTCACCGCGGTGCACTTGGCCTGCGAGTCACTGCGGGCGGGTCGCTGCAAGATGGCGATGGCGGGCGGCGTGACCGTGATCATCACGCCAGACGGATTCATCGGTTTCTCGCAAGCGGGGATGCTATCTCCGGATGGAAAGTGCAAGGCCTTTGCGGCGGAGGCTAACGGTTTTGTCCGCGGTGAGGGTGCGGGGATTGTCTTGCTCAAACCACTTTCACAAGCTCTCGCGGATGGTGATCCGATCCAAGGCGTGATTTTGGGATCGGCGCTGAATCAGGACGGTCACACCAACGGGATTTCTCTGCCAAGCACCGAAGCGCAAGCCCAACTGGTCCGTGACGCATGTGCGGATGCTGGCATTTTACCGCAAGACGTTGGCTTCGTCGAGGCACATGGTACCGGCACCGCGGTGGGAGACCCCATTGAGGCCATCGCTTTGGCCGAGGCCCTCTGCGGCAACCGTCCAGCAGACGCGCCATTGCCGATCGGGTCGGTAAAAACCAATCTCGGCCACTTAGAAACCGCCGCAGGCGTTGTGGGTCTCATCAAGGGAATGTTAGTCCTTAAGCGCGGGCAGATTCCCCCGAGTCTTCATTTCGAAAATCCAAGTACCCACATCGACATGGTGGGATTAAAATTGCGGGTGCCCACCACGTTAGAAGCGTTTCCAGAGACTGGTGGCCGACGGATTGCGGGAGTGAATTCATTCGGATTTGGCGGGTCCAATGCGCACGTCATTCTCGCCGAGCCACCTGCTCAGGAACCTCACACGCATGCGATCTATCCGGCGGACCGTTCGTGGCCACTGGTCATTTCCGCTCGTTCCGAAGACGCGCTCAAGGCCAGTGCGAGCAGGTTGGCAAATTGGATCGGAGAACATGAACTGGGCAACGGAACTTCTCCGGTGTTGCCGAAGCTGACCTATACGCTCGGTGCCCGTAGGAATCACCATGCTCATCGACTCACTCTCGTCGGCAACTCGTCGGCAGACATCGTCGCGGAGCTGCAGGAATTCGCCAGTGGTGTGCCGGTATCTAAGGCTCGCGTCTCGTTCACACCGCGTCCGGAGTTTGCTCCGCGCATCGGCTTTGTCATGAGTGGCCAAGGACCACAATGGTGGGGCATGGGTCGGGAATTGATGCGCACCGAGCCGGTGTTCCGCGAAGTGATGGAAGCGTGCGATGAGGCGATGCGGCCGTATGCTAATTTCTCTCTGTTAGAAGAGTTGAATCGTGATGAAGCGGATTCGAGACTCCAGCAAACCGAAATCGCCCAACCAGCGATTTTTGCCATGCAGCTTGCTCTAACTGCTCTTTGGAAATCGCTCGGAGTCGAGCCATGCGCTGTCGTTGGTCATAGCGTTGGTGAAATCGCCGCAGCCCACGTCGCCGGTATTCTCAGCTTGCAAGAAGGTGCTAGGATCATCGTCCTGCGTGCTCGCATGATGCACGAGTGCGCTCGCGGTGAGGGCACGATGCTCGCCGTGAGTCTATCAGAAGAAGAGGCGTTGGCAGTGATCGCACGGCATGACCGGACGGTTAGCATCGCGGCATTCAATGGTCCTCGCTCACTCACACTCGCTGGTATTAAGTCGTCGCTGGAAGCCATCCAAGCGGAGTTAGAGCCACAAAATATTTTTGCACGCTTCGTGCGGGTGGATCACCCGTATCATCACGCGATGATGCAACCCGCGGCGGACAATCTCATCAAAGAACTTGCAGACATCGCGCCGCAAGAAGAGACCTTGCCATTTTTCAGCACCGTGACCGGTCAGCGTTGCTTCGGAAAAGACTGCGTCGCAGCCCACTGGGGACGCGGCATCCGCCAAGCAGTTCAATTTGTAAAAGCGGTCGATGCTGTAGCCGACTTTGGTGTGGACGTCTGGTTAGAAATCAGTTGCCACCCCGCTCTTTCCATGTCGATCCAAGAGTGCCTCACCGCGCGTGGTTTAAAAGCCCAAGTGACTGCTTCCACGCGCCGCGACCGCGAACATGAATCTTTCTTGGAGGCCGCGCTGGATCTTCACCGCGGCGGTGTGGTGCTCGACTTTAAGGGCATGACTCCATCACGCGAGTTTCTCTCGCTTCCAGCGTATCCATGGGACCAGAGTCGCTGGTGGCATGAGTGCAGCGAACTGCGCGACGCACGGCTTTCCCCAGGTGGCAAGGGTCTGCTGGACGCTCGCCAACCTCGCGCCACGCCGACGTGGACGACTCGTCTCGACAACCGTCACATGGCGTTCCTCAAGGATCATAAAGTTGATACGCACATTATTTTCCCCGCGGCCGCCTTCGTGGAAATGGCTCTCGAGGCCGGTTTGCAATTGTTTGAAGGTCGTCCTTTTGCTATCGAAGATTTTGAAATTCGTCGTCCACTGATTCTACCAGAACCTGCTTCAGCTCTAACCATCGAGCTCACTTATGAGCCCGCAGAGCGAACCTTCACGATTCAAAGTCGCTTCGAACAAACCGCCACATGGTCGGTCCATGTCATCGGATCGATGCGTGGTGAAAGAACGGAATCATCATTCGGCGACTCGTTAGTGGGTCCGCTCGACTCTGACTTGGAGGTCGAAGGTGTAGGAGCTTTCTATGGTCACATGAGTGATCTCGGGCTTCGCTACGGTGAGGAGTTTAAGCCGATACGCGAGTTGGCTGCGGGTGCAGGAAAATCCGCTGGACGTGTCTCACTGTCTGAAACGATTGCGGGCCGCGCAGCAGAATACGCGCTGCATCCAGTTTTGTTAGATGGTGCGCTACAGGTTTTCTCCGCTGGAGCCAAGACGGTAGAGGATCGTAAAGCGAAGATGAAACTGCCGGTGCGTTTTGCTCGGATTCTTTTCCTCCGCACACCGGGAGCATCGGTTCAAGTCCGCGCCAAGGTTCTCCATTTTAACGAGGAATTGATCGAAGGTCGGATCGGGCTTTACGACGACGCAGGCCACCCCTGTGTCTTGGTAGATGGATTCCGCGCCATCAGCATGACTGCTGCCCGTCGCCCAGGAGCGTCCGGTGGCAGCCGTGATTTGGTATACAATGTGGACTGGGAACGCACGGCTCCGACTGTCGCTCCTAGTGCGCAAGTTCCGTTGCCACTCAGCCAACTCCGCGACGTTGCGACGTCGGCATTGAATGAAATCATCAACCTGCGAGGTCGCGCTGAACTTGAAGGGGTGATGTCAGCTGAGGATGAGTTGGCGGCAGCTCAAATTGCTAACGGTCTGCGCGAGATGGGCGTTCAATCGACGTTTTCGGCAGACAGCTTGGGAGTAACACCTCTGATGCGCACGGTCTTCGGCCGCTTAATGGACAAGCTCGCCAAACGTGGATTACTCACCGCCAAGGAAGGTAATTACACCCCGACGACGGCATTCGTCGCGGCTGCGGATGCAGCTCCAGAAAAACTTCGTGAATTTCTAACCAGTCATCCAGGTCACTTGCCGGAAGGTTTGCTTAGCACCTCCACCTGTGCCGAACTCGGTGCGATCCTACGAGGAGAAAAAGACGCGGTGCAGATACTCTTCGGGGGATCGAATTCGGATTTGTTAGATCATTTCTACGGCGACGGCTTATTCTCCAGTCACTGGATGGTAAGCATTGGCAAGGGTGTTCAGGAAGCGGCTCGCCACTTGCCAGAGGGGCGAGGTTTGCGGATTCTTGAAGTCGGTGCCGGCACTGCGGGCCTCGCTGCACAATTGTTGCCACTGCTCAACCGAGGAGTTCATACTTACACATTCACCGACGTCTCCGCTGGCTTCTTCTCCGCGGCAAATCAAAAACTCGCGGCGTTCCCCGAGGTGGAATACAAAGTCTTAGACCTCGAAAAGCCCTCTGCAGATCAGAACTTCGAGCCGGAGTCCTACGATTTCATCGTCGGTACAAACGTGCTTCACGCCGTGGCTGATGTTCGAGTGACTCTGAAGATGTTACACGAACTCCTCGTTCCAGGTGGCACTTTGATGTTCATGGATCTGGCGACACCGCAGCTTTGGACCGAAGCCGTTTTCGGACTCACTCAAGGTTGGTGGCATCTAACAGATCGTGAATTGCGTCCTGAGCAACCGCTCATGCAGCGTGCTCAGTGGGAAGCTGCGCTTAAAGAAGTCGGCTTCGTGGAGACTACCTCAATGCCTGGCTTGAATGGCCCGGAAGGCGAAGGACAGATCGGTATCTTAGGGCGAAAAGGTGGGCAAGCTGTTGCTGAGATTCTTGTGTCTGACGCGCCGATTGAAGCCACTTGGGTCGTCTTTGCTGACGAGTCCGGTCTAGGCGACGAAGTTGCCTCGCAAGTGACCGCTGCGGGCTCAAGCTGCCGCATCGTGCGCCGCGGCGACCGCTACGCTGCCACAGACGCTAACAACTTTACTATTCGCGATCAAGAATCCGAGGACTGGAAGCAACTTTTCTCGGCCTTGCTTGTCGAGGCTGCGCCGGAACGTATCGTCTATCTTTGGGCACTTGATGAAAAAACGGGCACGGGCGAACAAGACGCGTTGATGGGCATCGATTCGTTGCTTCATCTAACGCACGCATTGGAAGAATCCATGGCTGTCGCCAAGTTGCGCTTTGATCTGGTCACGCGCGGTGCTCAACCCGCGGGCGAAACGATGGGTGCTACATCCGTTGCCCAAGCGCCAGCCATCGGAATTTTCCGCGTCATCCTAGGAGAACATCCAAACTTCTTATGCCGTGGCATCGACTTGCCCACCGAGGCCTCTGCTGCGGATCGTGGACTGTTATGGAGCGAATTGCTCCACGCCGACACCGAGCGGGAAGTCGCTCTGCGTGGTGAGGCTCGCTACGTCCAACGCATCAGCCGTGGATTACCATCTCGCGAACAAGCGCTCGATTCCACTGTGTCGCTGCGCCTCGAGTCCCGTGAACGAGGTCTGTTAGACAGCCTGCGCTTCACTCCATTCACCCTTCCAACCTGTGCGCCGGGCGAGGTGCTCGTACAAGTCAAAGCGGCGGGCATGAATTTCCGCGACGTGCTGAAAGCGCTGGCTCTTTACCCAGCAGAAACCGCTGACGCACGAATTTATGGCGATGAGGTGGCGGGGATTGTGTTGGCGGTTG
>VFJU01000141.1 GCA_009885905.1 Verrucomicrobiota bacterium | reverse complement strand
CGGAGTGCGCGAAGCTTTGCTCGCGCCGATGGCAGCTCCGGCTCTGCCGGATGTGGGGCGGAGCTCTTCCGTGTTAGAGGAGAGGAAGAAGAGCGCCCTATCCCTACCTTTCATGGGCTCGGCGAGAGCGCCTTATCAGGTAGGGTTCCACCTCCGGGGGAACCGGTGAAAGTGTGGCGAACGGTCGAGACCAAGGGCTACGTTCCGGCTTTTCTTGGGCTAAACGTTCTCGTCTCTTTCGCCTGCGCTCTCGGCGAGAGCGCCCTACCTTTTGCGGGCTCGGCGAGAGCGCCTTATCTGAGTCGGACGATCGTTATCCCGACCCAGATGGCTACGACCAAAGCCAAACATGGCAGGCAGCTCGAAATCTGCTGATTCCGCTAAATCCCGTCCTCTGGGGAGCCTCTTCATTTCAGAATTTCAGCTTTCAGCGTTTCAGCTTTACCAAAATCCCCCCCCATTTCCGCGCTCTCCGGTCCGATCCAATGGCTCTTTCAGGGGCCTCCCGCAGAAAGCAAATTCCTAGCAATCAGCGGGTATCTCTGGCGTGGGCGGTGGGTTAACCATCAACAGGCAACTGTCGTGTCTGCTCCAAACAACCTCTGAAGTGATGTAAGTCCGATGACCAACACTATTGACTTCCCCGTGGGCATTTGGTTTTGTATTTCATATAAGTTATTGAGCCTTCATGCTTATTCATCCTCAATCCTCGATTCAATTGTTACTCAGGGCTGTCGGCATAGCTCTGATTGCCTTCCTTGTCAGTACGCTCTGTCTATTCCTGTTGTATCGGAGAGGAACCGATGCGATGAACCAGGAAGTTCGTTACGGCCTCATCCAGTTGGCTAGGACGGCGGCGGTCTTTGTGGATGGGGACCTGCACAAAACCTTCACCTCGCCAGAGCAGGCAAAGAACCCATCGTACCAGACGGCTGTTGCTCCCCTCCGGAAGATTCTCGAAGCTAATCCCGACATTCGTTTTCTCTATACAATGATCCTGTACGACGGGAAGCCTTGCTTTGTCTTAGACGCCACGCCACCGGGCGATGTTGATCATGACGGAGTTGAGGACCACTCTCCCATCATGATGCCCTTTGAGACGCCTGCGCCCGACTTGATGACAGCCCTGACTTCGGGAAAGACGGGTGCCGATGCCAAGCCAATCACCGATCAGTGGGGAACCTATCTGAGCGGATATGCCCCTTTCCATGATGCCCAAGGCAATTTTTCTGGAATCGTTGGGGTAGATCTCAGGCTTGACCAGTATGCAGCACGTTTGGCGGACATGGGGCGGGCACTGGTCTTCAGTCTTTCCGTCGCCCTTGTCATCTCACTCTTGATTGGCATCGTAGTCTGGTGGCTTGGCAGACGAGCTCTGAAAGCTGAAAAGAAGCAGATTGAGACAGATGAGGCGGTGAGGCGAAGCGAATTGCGGTTCCGCGCTCTGCTCGAACAAGCCCCTATGGCAATCGAAATATCACGCAATGGGGTTAACCTGTACACAAATCGAAAGTTCCAGCAGTTATTCGGACTGGGCAACGATGACGACTCAATTGGCCGAGATGTGGCTGAGTTCTTTGCACCGCAATGCCGGGAGGAAAGCAAAGACCGCGTACGACGTCGCACCCTTGAGCTACCCGTACCCTCTGAGTTTGAATCTGTCGGCGTGCGAACGGATGGTTCACAGTTCCCCATGCATATCACGGTTGCTCCTGTCCATCTTTCAGATGGTGATGCAAGCATGGCTTTTGTAGCAGACATCACCGAGCGCACGCGTGCTGAAGCAGAACGCGGGAAGCTGGAGGCACAATTGCGGCAGGCACAGAAAATGGAGTCGGTAGGCCGTTTGGCAGGCGGTGTGGCCCACGACTTCAATAACATGCTGGGGGTTATCCTCGGTCACGCCGAGATGGCTCGGGACAAGGTGGGCCCATCTCAGCCGATCCAGGCCGATCTGGAGGAAATCCAAAAAGCGGCCAAGATTTCCGCTAATCTTACACGACAACTCTTGGCCTTTGCCCGCAAGCAACACATCATGCCCAAAGTGCTCAACCTCAATGACACCGTGACGAACATACTCACCTTGTTGCGTCGCTTGATTGGCGAGGACGTCAATCTGGTCTGGATTCCAGGAGCTGCCCTGAGGTCAGTCAAACTCGACCCGTCGCAGATTGAGCAGATACTGACGAACCTTTGCATCAACGCGCAGGACGCTATCACAGGGGGCGGCGCAATCACCATCAAAACCTCCAATGTCACAATCGATCAGACCGACTGCGCCGACCACATGGAATTTGTTCCGGGAACGTACGTAATGATGACGATCTGCGATGACGGCTGCGGCATGGAGAAAGAGATCCTCGCAAATATCTACGAACCTTTTTATACTACTAAGGGCGTCGGCAAGGGGACTGGCCTCGGGCTCGCTACTGTATATGGCATCGTCAAACAGAACAACGGATTCATCTATGTGGAGAGTGAACCGGGCACGGGCACAACATTCAGAATCTACCTCCCGTCCTTCGTGGAGAAAACGTCGGAATCAACCGTCGCAAGCACAGCAGCAGGTCCCGATGGACATGGAGAAACGGTGCTTCTGGTGGAAGACGAGGAAGCGCTGCGTGAGACTTGTGGTCTTTTCCTAGAATTATCCGGGTACAAGGTTTTATTGGCGGAGACACCGGTAATAGCCTTGAATATAGCCGCTCAGCATAAGGGTGATATTCGACTACTACTCACCGATGTGATCATGCCCGGCATGAACGGTCGAGAAATGGCCGAACAGCTTATGGCGAGTAACCCGAAACTCAAAGTCCTTTTCATGTCCGGCTACACGTCCGACGTGATGGCCAGTCGCGGAAAATTGGACAAAGTGATGCATTTCATCCAAAAACCTTTTACGCGCAATGATTTGAGTTCAAAGGTACGTATGATCTTGGACGAGCGCGATTAACGGGATCGTATTCAAGGCTGATTGAACACCTCTCATTGTGTTATAAGGAGCATTGCCGACCGTGGGGACCGGTGAAGGCACAATTCATCATCGCAGACAAAATGGTTAGTGTTGCTTCGACATCGAAAGTCTCTAGCGCATCGAGCTACCCTGGTGAGCGTAGAGGCCATCATCGGCGCCGGCGGCGTGGTGACCCGCTTCTACTCCATCGAGAACCAGCCGAAACGGTATTTCCGCGTGCGGCGGAATTGAGGCAACTGAGGCTTGTAAATGGTAAGGCTGACCCGCCGTGGTCGGCCGACTTATCGCCAGCGGCGTGAATTGTTACGGCCCGGCGAGAGTGCGAAAGGTAGGGTTCAACCTCCGGGGGAACCGGTGAAAGGGGGACGAACGGTAGGGACCAAGAGCAACGTTCCGGCTTTTCTTGGGCTGCGCGTTCTCAATTCTTTCGCCTGCGCTCTCGGCGAGAGCGCCCTACCTTTCATGGGCTCGGCGAGAGCGCCTTATCAGGTGCTTGTAAATGGTAGGGCTGACCCGCCGTGGTCGGCCGACTTATCGCCATCGGCGTGGCAGAGGAAGAGCTCCGCACCCCATGGAGCAGAGCTCCATCCACCACTGGCGGCAGCAGAGCGTGCCGCACTCCGGAGTGCGCGAAGCTTTGCTCGCGCCGATGGCAGCTCCGGCTCTGCCGGATGTGGGGCGGAGCTCTT
>VFJU01000139.1 GCA_009885905.1 Verrucomicrobiota bacterium | reverse complement strand
TCTCCGCTTGCGACTTGAAGGGCTTTCCAAAGGTTTTCGCCTTTACCTAGACTTGAGTTTGCTTGGGGTGAAATGTCGGAGGACTGATAAACCTTCGCTTGCGCGGCCTCAGCAATTTCGCTGGTGCCGTCGGTGGACTTAGAGTCAATGACGATGATTTCATCAATGAAACCGGATTCGATTACGAGGTGATTGTGGATGAGTGAGACGATAGGACCGATCGTTTCTGCTTCATTGAGCGTGGGGATACAAACGGAGATTCGCTGAGATTTTTTCAGTTGAGACAATGCATTCACATCGGCGAATTGCCTGTGGTGAAAGCGTTGAAAATTCATGAGATCAAGAAATCATGTCACGTGTGACGTGATACTTGGCAGCGCAGCGAGGGCATTGAATGCTGATAGATTCCTGATCGCCAAACAGGTCATCGAGTCGGTCTTTCCAGCCCCCGAGAATGGGAAGGATCTTATCAAGCGTGCAACCGCAATGGAAACGAAAGCGGCGAGTTTCCAATAGGGTGGTTTCCTCTGTGTCGGTGATTTTTGCGACATCATCACTCTCAAGTGCGGCCAACCATTCTAAATCACAGTCCGGCTGTGCTGCGACGATGGCGAAGTTTTCATCGTCCAAGCGAAAAGCACGGGCGGGACGTTGCTCAGATTGATCGTAAAATTGCGAAACCCAAGCGATTGGATCTTTGCCGTCGATTTCAAGTGTCGAGAGACGAGGGGTGCTATTTTCGACGGTGGTCGTTTGGGAGTAAAAGAAATTTCTATCAGGCTCGCGAACGTCCTCGGTGAAAATTCTTCCAGCTACGGCTTCGTCTAACGACCCGCCCGTGACAAACAAGTTAATCCTTGGAGCTCGGAGATTTGCCGTCCATGCGACTGATTCAGCCCACGGCCTCGCAACGAGGTGCAACGTTAGCATCGCCAGAGTATCCTTGAGCATCTGATCCAAATCGGCAGGGGGGCGAATCTGATGCTCCATCATGTGGAGGTAGTAATCTGTATACAGAGGTGTGAATTGACCGCGCAACAACAACGCGTTGCGATGCCTAACGAAAATTGATTCGATAGTCGTAAATTCTTCGGGAGCATCCATCAGGTGAAATTTTCCAGAATCCTATTTTTTACTAACGGACGTCGGATCAGAGTGCCTAGATCAAGCTCCGGGAAGCTCAATGAAGCCTTCAAGTTTGCGGATACGCGTCGGGTGGCGCATTTTTCGTAGTGCTTTGGCTTCAATCTGACGAATCCGTTCACGGGTGACTTGGAATTGACGGCCGACTTCTTCCAGAGTGCGACTGTAGCCATCCTTGAGGCCGAAACGTTGTTCAAGTACTTCGCGTTCACGCTCAGTTAGAGTGTCCAGCACGTCCTTGATTTTGTCTTTAAGCATCGAGAAACCGGCCTCTTCCATCGGGTTGTCGGCGGCCTTGTCTTCGATGAAGTCACCGAACGAGGTGTCGTCCGAATCGCCCACGGGGGCTTGTAAAGAAATGGGTTGTTGAGCCATTTTCAGCACCGCGCGTACCCGTTCGACGGGCAAGTGGATTTCTTCAGCAATCTCTTCGGGTGATGGTTCGCGACCGTATTCCTGGACGAGTTGCTTTTGCACACGCATCAGTTTGTTGATCGTCTCGATCATGTGAACTGGGATACGAATCGTGCGGGCTTGGTCGGCGATGGAACGAGTGATCGCTTGGCGAATCCACCATGTGGCGTAAGTAGAAAATTTGTATCCGCGTCGGTACTCAAATTTTTCAACGGCCTTCATCAAGCCCATGTTACCTTCTTGGATGAGGTCGAGGAAGGAAAGTCCGCGGTTGGTGTATTTCTTGGCGATGGAAATCACGAGTCGGAGGTTGGCCTCGACCATTTCCGTTTTCGCCTTGAGCGCTTCCTTTAGCCAATGGCGGAGTAGTTTGTTAGCGGCCTCGAAGGTTTCTAATGTGTGCCAAGTCCGTTGTTGGATTTCACGCATCTTGAAAACGAATTCCTTATCGTTCGGATCGCTATGCAATTTACGACCATACTTCCAAAATTTTTGCATGTAGTCATCCACTAGCTCACAGAAATCTTCGACAACTTTCTGTTTGTAGTAAAACCGGGTGAAAACTCGATTGAGAGTTTGGATGTTTTTTTCGAACTCTTCTTCGAGTTTCTTTTTGCTGCGAGGACTCTTTGAAGTGAGCTGGCGGAAAATATCTTCGTTATCGTGATGAAGTTGTTTGAGTTGATCACACAACTTGGGAAGCCCCTTCATGTAGCGCTCGCGAGATTCGATTTTTTTATCAAGAATGACGCGGTCGAAACGCTCCTTACCTTTATTGAGTTTGTCGGCGAGTTCGAGATAGGAGTCGGTGACAAAGCCGAACAGGTGCAGGTGTTTGGCAACTTCGATTTCCGCGTCTTCGATGCGTTTGGAAATTTCAACTTCTTGCTCGCGAGTCAGTAAGGGGACTTGCCCCATTTGTTTGAGGTACATCCGGACTGGATCATCCAAGATGTCGAGCTTCTGGTCGGTTTTGATGTCTTCTTCCTCGCCTTCGCCCTCGTCGCGCTTTTTGTCTTTGTAGCGGTCGACTTCTGAAGCATCGATGATGTCGAACTCCATGTTGCGGAGACGCTCCATGATCGCCTCGACGTCATCGGGATCGACAAGATCGTTAGGGAGAATCTCATTGATGTCATCGTAGGTGAGATAATCCTGTTCCTTAGCAAGTTTGATGAGCTCGCGGATCTTTTCTTGGATTTCCGGAGTGTCGATGCGACGCTTCGCATTTTCCGGAGTCTTGGTGATGGCGACTTCGGCGAGAGAAGCGGCCGGTGTTTTTTTAGTCCTAGACGAGGTGGGTGGTACCGGAACTTCTTTGCCTGCCTTGACTTCGGCCTTGTTAGGTTTCGTCGCAGCCTTTACTTCGACTGCAGGTTTCACTGTGACCTTAACGGTTTTTTCAACCTTCGTGGCTTTAGCAGGTTTCGCAGCCTTAACAGGTTTCTCAGCCTTGACGGGTTTCTCAGCTTTAGCGGCTCTGGTAGGTTTCGCAGGTTTCGGAGCCTTAACGGGTTTCGCAACTTTAACGGGTTTAGCAGGTTTAGCAGGTTTAGCAGCCTTAGCGGGCTTAAGAGCTTTAACGATTTTTTTGACCACTTTAGGTGCGGTCTTGGAGGACGCCTTAGTTATCGCAGCGACAGGCTTAGTGGGCTTTTTCGCCAACTTCTTGGCAGAAGCGGCGATGGGCTTCTTGGCCAACTTCTTTGGTGCAGGGGGCTTTGCCTTGTTTTTGATGAGGGGCTTTTTGGCAGACGCCGTTGGAACCTTGGCTTTAGGTTTAACGGCGGGTTTCTTGGCAGAAGGTTTGGACGAAGACATGGAATAATTAATACGCTTGAATCGAAAATCTAAAGACACCCCACCTAGTATGGGGAACTGCGAAAAAATCACGGTCGAGGCGGAATGAAGAGTTGTAGGGCTTACACGTCAAGACCTTTCTACCGATTTGATTGCGTGGTAATTTCTTAATTTCATCAGGCATCTGGGGCGGTTGAAATTGCTGATGCTGAAGTTCTTTAGAATTGCTGTTTCAAATTGATCGAAATCATCTAAATTGAATTGCAAGCGTATGATTGAAATCACCCCGAAAGCCGTTGAAGAACTCGGTAAACTCCTCGCGAGCCGCGCGGATTCGCCACAAGCAGGTCTCAGGCTCGCCGTTCGTCGCGGCGGTTGCGCAGGTTGGCAGTATGAAATGAACGTTGCCGAACCCGAACTTGGCGATGAGATCGTGGTCTCTGGGACCGCTCGCGTGATCGTTGCGGCAGACAGTCTCGACCGCCTGCGCGGCTGTGAAATCGACTATTCGGATGATCTCACCGATGCCGGATTTAAGATTAATAATCCCAAAGCTGCGCGCTCGTGCGGCTGCGGCACTTCATTCGAGCCGCTTGATGACGACGTGGGTGTGCTCGCGGTTCCCGGTGGTGAGGCTTGTGAAACTAACTAGCTGATTCGCTGTGCCTCGGATTGTCGAAGAACCTCCATCGAGACGGCCCGCTTATTTTTGGTGGGTCTTGGCAAATGCTCTGGCAATTTGCTTTGCCGTGATCACTTGGGCGGTTTGCCTTCATGTTTTTGGCAATCCAGAAATCCCTCGAAATTATCAAATTCTTAGCAAGCTTGGGAGGTTACCTGTCTTGAAGCGTTATACGGTGTTAGACGTTCCTAATGGAAATGCTCTTGTTCCAAGAGAGCTATACAAGCACTACTTTGGATACACTGAGGCACAGCGGATTCGCGCAAATTCACTTTTAATGCGGAACTATCTAACGAATTTTGATCGGCCACTTCTTTTGACTTACATTGAAGGCGATTATATGGTCGAAAAAGTTAGAGTACTCAATCAGTATGACTTTTTTGATCCAGGTATCGTGATCAAAGCTCAAGCGATGGTAAAACCGGATGATTTTACCAAGCCGTTGCCGTTTCCAGTTTTCATTGAGTACGTATTTCCTACCGATCAAACGCAAGTGGCTGATTCATTCAAGATTGGCGATGTTATGGCGGTGAAGAAGAGTCCTAACTGCGCTGCGGTGGTGCATATTTCTAAGTTTATTCACGAGGATGAGCCAGCGCTCTTGCTGACCGTCATTCCCATTGCCTATGGGACTTACCGAATCGGTGACATTGGATCATTCCCGATAGAGCCCCCAGTGCAAATGAGACCGGCATCGGGCTTTCCCGTATTCAAGAATTAGTCCTTCAGCGGCAGAATTTAATCTAGTAGGATTAAAATGGAGGGGAAATACCCCATCCCTGAGGTTGCAAGGATGGGGCAGGGTGGGGGATTTGGCGGTTTAAATAAACTCGTTGAGCAGCCCCTCGATCATTTCTTGCCGACCGCTGGCCACCATCGGTTCTCCATGGCTGAGGGCGTATTTCTCGAGATCCGCGAGAGTGGTTTTTCCCGCTTCCACTTCGCTGCCTACGCCGCTGTCCCACGTTTTATAACGTTCGGAAATGAATTGTTCGATGCGGCCATCCGCACGAATCGCGGCTGCGGTTTTTAGCCCTCTGGCGAAGGCGTCCATGCCGACGATGTGAGCGTGGACGAGATCCACCGGTTCCCATGATTCGCGGCGACGTTTGGCGTCGAAGTTGAGCCCGCCTGTCGTAAAGCCGCCCATTTTCATGAGCACTAACATCGTATGGGTGGTGAGATAGAGATCTGTTGGGAATTGATCAGTATCCCATCCGACGTTAGGGGTACCCATGTTCGCATCGATGCTACCAAGTGCACCAGCTTCGTAGGCGACGGTGAGCTCATGCTCCATCGTGTGACCTGCGAGAGTTGCGTGATTGGTCTCGATGTTGAGTTTGAAGTGCTCTAACAAGTCGTACTCGCGAAGGAAGTTGAGGCAGGCGGCCGAGTCCGAATCGTATTGGTGGGTTGTTGGCTCTTGTGGTTTGGGCTCGATATAAAATTGCCCCTTGAAGCCGATTTCCTTTTTGTAATCAACGGCCATATGGAGAAAGCGTGCGAGGTGATCGAGTTCGCGCTTCATGTTCGTGTTGAGTAGAGTGGTGTAGCCCTCGCGGCCGCCCCAGAAAGTGTAGCCTTCTCCGCCAAGTCGGTGGGTCACTTCCATGGCTTTTTTCACTTGGGCGGCGGCGTAGGCATAGACTTGAGCGTTCGGGCTCGTGGCGGCTCCTTGCTGATAGCGTGGGTGGACAAATAGGCAGGCGGTGCCCCAGAGTAGTTTTTTGCCTGTGCGTTTTTGCTCTTCTTCAAGCACGTCAGCCACAGCGTCCAAGGCTTTGTTAGACTCACCAAGTGTGGCGCATTCCGGTGCGACGTCGCGGTCATGGAAGCAGTAGTAATCAAGACCGACTTTTTGCATGAAATCGAAGAAAACCCGAGCGCGGTTCTGTGCGTTCGCTATTGAGTTCGTGCCGTCATCCCATGGATGCGCCGCGGTGCCAGCGCCAAATGGATCGGAGCCGATGCCTCGCATGGTGTGCCAATAGGCGCATCCGAAGCGGAACCACTCGGACATCGTCTTACCGGCGACCACTTGGTTGGCGTTGTAGTGTTTGAATGAGAGCGGGTTCTTGGAACTCGGACCTTCGTAGGTCACGGCATCGCAGGGAAATTTTGACATGGTAGCTTTGGTGTTAGGATTTAAGTTTCAAGTTTGCCAAACAACTGTCTGACAAAGGCGAGATGCACTTTGTATCATTATTACTGGTGTCGCTACCGCAAATCACGGTAGCATTTAGATGAAATGCGACAATCTGAGTCCAATCCGTCACGGCGTATCGCCTTAGTTCAGTCGTCGGTAAACGTGCGACGACTGACTCCTGGCTTCGCCTCGCTTGCGGGGATGGGCTACGATTTCTGGATTATCGATCTTTATCGGCAGCCTAGTTTATTGTTAGAAAGCCTGCGGGAATGGAAACCGTCAGCGATCGTGACTGAGTGGTTACCCGGACTGACTGAGGGGTTGGTGGCTCTCGGTTGCCCAGTCATTCTTGTTCCATCGGATGAAAAAGTTGACGGAGTGTTTAATGTGGATGTCGATGACCTAGCAATCGGACGACTCGCGGCCAATCATCTCATTTCGCGTGGCTATCGAAATTTTGCATTCGTCGGTCGGCGTGACGCGCATTATGCCAAGCAGCGTCTAGAAGGATTTCAGTCGATCGTGGGCGACGTGCCAATTTACTGGGAAGAGTTCCGAGATTGGCGGCAGTACGACGAGTACTGGCGGGATCCGGATGAGGATATGATGGACTGGTTGTTAGGGCAGCCAAAGCCGTTAGGGATTTTTACTGCACATGATCCGACTGGGCGGCATGTGCTTGAGGCTGCGGCGCAGGCAAATTTGGATGTGCCATTTGTCGTTGGAGTCGTGTCAGCCAATGATGATGAATCGGTCTGCGAAATGGCGCGTCCGGCTTTGTCGAGCATTCGCTTGCCTTGGCGCAAGATCGCGGCCGAGGTGATGCAAACTCTCGAAGCGGTGTGGGCAGGTAAATCTCCAAGAGGACCAGTCTTGATATCTTCGTTAGAAATTGTCGCTCGTGGCTCCAGTTCCTTTGAGGCGGTCTCGGATATTCTCGTGCGGCGGTCGATGCAGTCTTTGATCAGTCAGATTGCCTCGATTAAATCCGTCGAGGACTGGGCAACGCAATCTGGCGTGTCTCGGCGTGTTTTTGAAAGGCGGTTTCAAGCAGCGCTGGGGCGCTCGCCCCTTGCGATGATTCAGATGCAGCGAATCGAACGTGCGAAAATTCTTTTATCAACCACGGAAATCCCGATCAGCTTGATCGCGGAGCGCTGCGGTTATCAAAGCAACGAGCGGCTTAGTGTAAATTTCCGCGCGTTGACCGGCATGTCGCCGGCGAATTATCGTCGCAGCACGCGAGACCGCTCGGCGTGAGGGTGGGTCGCTGCAGTCGAGGGCTGTTAGGTGTCGGAATTGTTTCTTTGAAAAACTATTTTGCTAAAGACATTTGGCACGGACGCTGCTTTTAATCGTTCGTCGCAAGACAAGGCGGTTCGACAGAGATGCCTCTGGGTTAATGGGTTTTTCCTATGGGATGATCTGTCGGACCGCTTATTTTTAAGTCAAGCTAGGCTTGTCCATGTAGAGCATTTGATGCCAATCAATTGCGAGATTGTTTTATGCTTCGGCTTGTCGTGTCACACGTTCAATCAGGCGCTCGGCGATGATGTTGTGATGCAGAATCACACTGCCAGCACCGGCCTCAAGCAGGCGTTGCTCGTGTTTGGCGTGATCGGCGAGCGCAACGAAGTGAGCGTCTGGGGCGAGGGCGGTGCAAGTCTTCGCCAATTTAAGATTATCGGTGCCTTTCAGCAACATGTCAGGAATCGTGGAAACAATCAAGCGGGTGCGATCTAGATTCAAATGATGCAACGTGTCTGCGCTGGCGAGGTCACCAAATGCCACCGCGACACCCCGTTTTTTCAAATCTTTCAACAAGTCAGTGTTGTAATCCACCACCAGTAATTTTTTCATTAGATCTGGACGAGTTGCTTCCAACTGAGCGACCAGTTCGTAGGCCGTGCGATGGAAACCTAACAACACCACCGCATGATCATCTGTCTTGGTGGCTTCATTTAGTTCTCCGTTTCGTGTCCCAAATCCAATGATCTCTAGGCCACGCTCAAACCAGCGGTGCAAGCTATAAGACCCGCGGATGGCATAGGAAGAAAGCACCGCAGTGATCGACATGGCGTAGATCAACACGCCGATGAGATCTGTTTTGACGTGCCCCAGACCCACGCCCAACGAGGCAATCACCAAGGCGAACTCTGACAACTGTGCCAAGTTCAAACTGGTGATGAAACAAGTGCGGCGCCCTGCCCCAGCGAGTGCCAGTAACGGATAGACTGATAAAAAACGAGAGGCGACCACTAGGCTGATCACCGTTATCACGGGCACTACTAAATCCCAGGTCGGTGGGGTGATCTTCATTCCCAGCGATAAGAAAAAAAGTGTTAGGAAGAAATCTCTCAGGGGTAGAACCTTTGCCGTGACGTGCAGGCTGTAGGGAAATGCCGATATCGCCAACCCTGCCACCAGTGCTCCCATCTCGATCGACAGCCCCATGGCGCCCGCCGCGCCTGCCACTAACGCGCACCATCCGATCGAAGTGGCCACCACCAGTTCGGGAGATTTAGCAATGGATGTGAAAATTCGCCGAAGCACCGTCTGTGAAATTAAAAACCCCGCGAACAATAACAAGGCCGCCGCTAACAGCGCCTTGAGGATAGGCCATGCTTGGGGGTTAGCAAAGTTCGGTTGAAGCGCCAAAACCAAAATGGCATAGACGTCTTGTACGATTAAGACGCCGATGGTTAATCGCCCAGCCATGGTGTCGAGCTCGAGCTTGTCGTAGAGCAATTTCACCACGATGGCGGTGCTTGATAGAGCGCAAACCAAGGCTAAATACAAGCCGTCCATGTTATCACCCCCGCTAAAGCTGTAACCCGTTAGATAAAATAACCCCACACCAAGAGCAGCGCACAGTGGAAATTGTCCGATCCCCGCAAAGAGCAATTGTCGACCGGAGGACATTAAATCGCCGATGCGCATTTCAAGACCGATGACGAACAGCAATAGGACTAAGCCGATTTCAGAAATAATATCGATGCTCTGGGCCTCACGCACCAAGCCAAATCCGAGGCCAGGGCCGATCAGCGCACCAGCGATCAGGTAACCCAATATGATCGGTTGTCTTAGAAAGAGTGCTACCAACCCTAGCGCTGTGGCGGAGATGACCGCGATTCCAATGTCGTGAAGCAATCCATGCATATCTGGAATTTTTCCGTTAGCAGGTTGATGGATCTACTTTTTGAGTTGAGTATGAAACTAAAATCATCTCAGGAGAAAACCAATAAACCATGAATAGAACAGGGCAAAAAATGGGTGGTCCACGGACGGGAATCAAGGACGAACTGATATGTGATCTGAATTTTGCGGTTGGGTAGAAACAGGGAATCTAACTGTATTGCATGAAATAACGTAACCCCGCCGAGCGAATGGGAAAAAGTACTCGCCGACAAAGTGGCAAAGTGTTTAATCCCTAAGACATGGATATTCTCATCATGATTCTCCTGTTCGGCACCACCCTACTCATCTGGCGGGGTGCTAAGCACCAACACATCATCGTCCTCTGGATCGTCGGACTTGTCGCAATGCTCGCTTTATTTCGCTACCACGTTACCTCGATCCTTAACCTGAGTTTTTGATGAAATCCGCCAACAATCACCGTCTAGAAACCATCACCGATTCGTCGATGCCGGGAGGTGGTCTCTGGGGCGTGCTAGCGTTCTGGGGCCTGCACGGGTGGGTTCTTGCCTATAGCTTCGTCATGTTAGGTGCGTTCTTCATCCAGTTTGTCAAAGGCGAGTTCCCTTGTCCGTTGTGCATGCTCCAACGCTATGGGATGTTCCTGTCCACGATGGGTGCGATGTTTGTCATCATGCAGGCCCGCAGTGGCACGCTCACGGCTTCTCGTTACGCTCAGGGCTTGGGCATGGGCCTGATCGGAGCGCTCGCCGGAGCGATGGTCTCGCTGCGCCAGATCGCCCTGCACATCATGCCAGGTGATCCAGGCTACGGTTTGCCGATCCTTGGATTACACCTCTACACTTGGGCATTGGTCACTTTCGCCGTTGTTCTAACCTATTCGGGCGTGGCACTCATTTTCGCGCCGCGGAGCATCCCCGTTGCCCCAAGCGAGACGAGCGCACTGCGGTGGATCTCAACCGGGGTGGTGTGGCTATTCATCGGTGTTGCAGCGGCAAACGTAGTCGCGATTGTTTTCCTCGAGGGTTTCGCTTGGGTGTTACCGGACAACCCTGTGGGCTACCATCTCCTCGAACAGTTGACGGGTAAGTAGGACACCTTGCTTTCCTCGCCGCTGTAAATATTGATCTAATGTCTAACGGAAAATTTAGCGCGTTCATTTAGTGCAACCGTTAGGAAATTCTTCTTCGTCGTAATGCACAACTGGCTGCGTGGCAGTGCGGAGAACGGCGGTGGTGGCATGGCGGCTCAGGATGGTCTGATTTTCGGGTAATATTTGACGTGGGGGAGGCCTTCGAAGTCGTTGTCCTGCGTCCAGAGGGTGGCATTTTGTGTCTTCGTGGTGGCGTAGATGATGGCATCTGCCATGGCGAGTTTGTGACGCAATGCAAGGGTTGCAGCGAGTTCGGCGATTTCCGCTGTAACGGGTGTGATGCGGTACTGATGGAGGAACGCAAGAATCTCGGCTGTCGCGGTTTCACCCGCAGCATGTGTGGTGTAGCGGGCGATTTCGTAGATGCTGATTGTGGAGATGATGACGGTTTCCGCCTTGGCGAGTGCTTGGGCAAATTTCGCGGCATTTAGGCCAGCGTGGGTGATTTCGACCAAGGCGGAGGTATCGAAGCAGTGGACGTTCATGGCAGGGGGCGGTCGGTTTTTTCCCGCACAAATTCGATATGCGCCTTGTCCTTGAGGTAGCCGATGAGCTGATCGGGGGTAAGGACGGGGCGGATTTCGATTTTACCGTCGACTTGCTTGAACTGAAGGCGTTGCCCCGGCTTCAGGTTCATGGCCTTACGGATTTCTTTTGGGATTACGATCTGGTATTTGGGTGATAAAAGTGAAGTTGTCATACGTTTTTAATAATAGGTTACGTAATTGATTTTGCCAGCGAATTCTTGGATTTGGAGACAGAAAGCGTTGGGGTCGCACGCGGTGCCGGGGCGTTTCAGGCCAGTGACGGGGTAATGTTCAGCCTCGCTTACGGGGACGAGCAGCGTCGCCGACCATCGCCCCGCCGTCAACCTTGACACCACCGACACAATCATCCGTAGTCTGCGGACACTGTCATGGATCACACGACCTTCGCCAACCTCCTCCGCAAATGGAGGGAGAGAAACCAATACAGCCAGCGCGACGCCGCCAAGGTAATGAAGGTGTCGAAGCGCAGCCTGGAGAACTGGGAGCAGGTACGGGCGAAACCGCAGGGTTTTGGGCTTCAGGCGATGCTGGAAATCATCCAAGTGAAACGGAAGAAGCACTGACCTATGATCCTTCACCTCTCAAAGCAACTTGCTGACCGCCTAAAGTGTTCCGTCAGCCTCCAAGG